>JAUWNT010000159.1 GCA_030612495.1 Candidatus Aminicenantota bacterium | reverse complement strand
TAAGCATAGGGATCAAATCTTTATTATTGACGAAGTGCTGAAAACGCCTATTGGAAGGGAATTGTTAAGTCAAATAAATCCTCATGCAACAAAATCATCTTACAGATTAATAGCTAAAATATGAGACAGCGCTCTAAACTTACCCCCTTGGTAGAAATTGACTGGAGATTTATTTTTTGATAAATTGATAGTATACTGAATTTGTAAGGAGGTAAGAAGTGAGTAAAAAATCTTTAATCAAAAGACGGGATTTTCTTAAATTGTCATCAGCAGCAATGATAACCGGTTTAGCCGGGAAACTGGCAGGCAAGCCCTTAACCGGTAAAGAGGATGAAATTACTGAAGCCGCACGGAAAGTGGGGAAACTGCCTCGCAGGAAACTGGGCTACAGCGGGCGGAAGGTGTCGATTTTACTGGGAGCCGGTGATCTGGCCCAGGCACCCACTGAAGCCGGGATTTTATGCGGGATGAATTATTGGCACAAGGCCAACCGCTGGATGCGCAGCAAAACACCGGATTCAATCCTTAAGAACCGCGATGCTCACTATTGTCAGGTAACTATTGACAGAGTCGGTGGTAGTCATTATACCGGCCGCTTTGACGAGGAGGCTCATTGTACCTATGTAAAGGAGGCGTTAAAGCAAACAGGACTTGGGTACTTTGATGACATGCAGCTGCATTACGGATACCACAGTACAGAGGAGCTTAAAAAAGAAAGGGGTTTTGTAAGGGCTTTTGAGCGGCTGAAAAAAGAAGGATTAGTGAAGCACCTCTGCCTGTCCCAGCATGGGTATGCTGGTAATTCCAGGGTACCGGGAGGACAGAGTGCCGCTGAAATTCTAACCGCTGTGGTGGAAGATGGCCTCTATGAACATGCCCAATTCATCTATTCCTATGGTGCTGACCCGGAAATGGATCAATTTATCGAGTTTGCCCGTAAAAAAGGTTTTGGCACCATCGCCATGAAAACAGCACGGGGCATCGGTCGGATGAAGCAGGATCAGGAATTCATGGACAAACTGCCCGCTGGCACTTCCCCTCATCATGCGTTGACCCGTTGGCTGACTACGAGCACAAAACTGGACGCTGCTGTTATCCGGGTTAAAACCCTTGATGAATTCGTGGAAACCTATTCAGGAGCGGGAAAGAACCTCCGTACCCGCGACAAGCAGACTATCCAGATGCTAACCGTTGAAGCGGACAAAACTACCTGCCGCCTGTGTACCCTGTGTCAACCCTACTGTCCTCAGGAAATACCGATTGCTGACATTCTGCGGTTTGAACGCTACGCAATGGATGACTATGACTGGGGAAAAGCCCAGGAGCTTTACACGAAGCTTCCCACCAAGGCCAACGCCTGTATTAATTGCCAAACCTGTATGCAGCACTGCCCTCAGGGTCTAAGGATTCCCCAACAGCTTTCAAGAGCTCATGCATTACTATATAAAGGGTGATGATCAACGAAAGATAGGGGACGGTGCTTGAGTTCTTGAGTTTATGGAAGAAGCAAATACAGTTTTAAGTTTTGAGTTTTAAGTTTTGAGTTAAAAAAAAACAAAAAAGTAGGGGCTGGGATTTGGTAAAAAATTGACTATAAATTTTTTATAATTTAAAATTAGATAATGAAACTGGGATCATCTAAATATTTCTTTTCTTTTTTCATTTTATTATTTTCTTTTCAAATACTGTTTCCTGCAAATACAAGAAAAACGAAATATTCTGTTTTAAAGAATGGAATGAAGATTTTTTTGGAAGAAAGAGATTCAATTCCTCTTGTTAACCTTGCTATTGCAGTTAATGTTGGGTCTAAAGATGAAAATTCATTAACAAAAGGTCTTGTTCATATACTTGAGCATTTAATCCTGTTCAGAGGCACAAAAAATTATTCGGGAGATCAAATTGCAGAAGAGATGAGAAAACAGGGTGCTTATTTTAATGGTCACACAGATCATGATCTCACTACATTTGAGATTTCTGTTCCATCGGATAATATAGATTTTGCCTTAAATATTTTAAAAGAGGTTGTTTTTAATTTGAAGCTATCCCAGGATGAACTTGATAAAGAAAAGGAGGTAATACTCGAAGAAATAAGTCAGGAAAATGATGATCCTTGTAAAATCGGAACAATTTTAGCTCTTCAGAATCTATTTAAAAATCATGCATATGAGAGCCCTATTTATGGGGATAAAGAAATAGTGAAGAATGCAACTTGTGAACAAGTTAACTCTTTTTATGAGCATTTTTATACCCCTTCTAATTCTTCTTTATCTGTAGTTGGTGATTTTAATATTAATGAAGTCAAGGGAAAAATAGGGCAGATTTTTGGAGTGTTAAAAAAGAAAGTTGTAAAAGATTCAAATATAAGTATAGTTTCTAAGTTGAATAAGAGTATTGAAGTAAAAAAGGTCATGGATATAAAAGAATCGTACTTAATAATTGGTTTTTTAGCACCTGAATTGAATAGTAAAGATGAAGTGGGAATGAGGGTTTTAACACAAGTACTTGGAAGAGGTATTAATCCTCTACTCGGGACAATATTAAGAGGGAGAAGACGTTTGGCTGAAGATATTTCAATGCAATATATTGCTTTAAAATATGGAGGTGTTGCTTTAATCAAACTTAAATTAGAACAAAAAAATATAAAGATGGCAAAAATCGAAGTTTTAAAATTCTTAAACAAAAGCAATTCATTTCTCTATTCTTCAGAAGATTATTTACCAAAATATCGTTCACATGTTTTTGATTTTCTTGAAGCAGCAAAAAACCAGATAATACTTAGGTCGGAATCATTGAAGGAAAAAGGATTAAATTCTGCTGTTTCTTATGCAAGGTATATGCTTTTACTTAACCCTTCAGAGAAAAAAAGTTATTATGATAGAATAAAAAAGGTAAGTTCATCAAAATTGAGAAAAATAAGTTCTCGATATTTAATAAGAAAAAAATTTGTAGTAATTCCCATATTACCTTTAAATGAAAAAAAGTAAAAAAATAAATTTTAAAGTATCTTTTACATTTTTCCTGTTTTTGTTCCTTTTCTCTATTTGCCTCAGTGTTTTTGCAAATGAAAATAATGTTTGGCAATTAAGTTTAAAAAAGGTTTTGCTAAATAATAACCTTAAGCTTATTTATCAGGAAGATCATTCATCAAAAATTACGATTCTTCAAATTCTTATAAATGGAGGGAAAAAAGCTGATCCTGTTGGAAAAAAGGGACTTTGCTATTTAACAACCCGTATTGTCCTTGAATTACCGGACAGAAGTAAGATTCAGGAATTAATGGTTTCAGGATCAAGCTTTGAATTAAAAGTTGAAGGAGATTATTCTATTATAACACTTAGAAGTTTAAGTAAAAATTTTAATGAATCTTTAGCACTTATTTCAAAACTTATTATAAATCCGCTTTTTTCAAGTCAAAGAATTTTTCTTATAAAAAAGCAAATGGAATTTATGCAAAAAGAAGAGGAAGATAACACATTATTTTTAATGTCAAAGTCTAATTTTAATTCCTTTTTTGGAAAACAAGGATATGGAGGTTCAGTTTTTGGGAATAAAGAGACACTAAAATCAATTAAAAAAAAGGATATTGTTGGTTTTTATAAAAAATACTTTAATGTATCTAACATGATTATTTCAGTTGTAACTGATTTAAAGCAAAAAGAAATAAAAAATTTGTTTGAAAAAAATTTTAAGAAAATGCCTGACAAAAATTATGTAAAAGAGGGTTCCACAGAATTTTTGAGTCTTTCCAAAGAGAATGATCCAAGGGAAAGCAGGGTAATTTCATTAAAAAGGAATAAACAGCAAATTCTTGTGTCTTATGCAGCTTTACTTCCAGGAGTGGATAAAGAAAATTTTGTTCTTGCTTATATGCTTGAAAACTTGATGGGAAAGGGAGTAAAATCTCGGCTATGGGCTTTGAGAGACCCTATGAACCTTGCATACACTGTAAATGCCAATACAGTTCAAATGAAGAGTTCAGGTCTTTTCAATGTGTATTTAAAAACAGATAAGAAGAAGAGAGAAAAAGCTATTGAAGAAACAAAGAAGATTATTGAAAATCTTTATAAAAAGGGAGTTAACGAAGAGGAGTTTAATATTGCTAAGGTTTTTTCAAAGGCAAACTTTTTTAGAGAAAATGAAACTAAAAGGGTAAGGGCTTTAAACCTTGTAAGATTTGAAGCTATGGGCCTTGGCTTTGAGTTTTATAATAGATTCTTTTCTATACTTAATAGCATTACTCTTGAAAGATTTAATCTGTACATGGAAAAAGTATTATTTAATGAGAATTTGGTAGAAGTACTTATTGGTCCTGAGTAATCTTTTTTTAAAAAATTATTTTAATATTGAATATTATGAAAAGTTGATATATATTTAATTTAGAGAGAAATAGTTATATGGAAATATATAATAAAGGAGGGATAAAATGGTTAGAAATCCAGCAGTTGCAGGTATGTTTTATCCAGGAGATGAGAGAGGTCTTAAAAAAGAATTATCTAAATTTATTAGTTTTAATGAGAATAAAAAAAGAGTAATTGGGTTAAT
>JAUWNT010000018.1 GCA_030612495.1 Candidatus Aminicenantota bacterium | reverse complement strand
GAGAAAACAAAAAAAAAGAATTTCGAATCATTTGATGAATTATTATTAAAAGAAAAAGAAAAAAAAGAAAAAGCAGATGAAAGATTTTTAATAGCAGAAGAACTTGAAAAAGCCAAAAAGAAAAAAGCTGAAGATTTATTTAAAAAATCAATAAACGAAAAATAAATTGAATCTGTAAAAACATTTTACAGTCTAAAGGAGAAATAATGAAATTTGAAGAGTTAAAGAAAAAAATTAATGAGGAGTTAAACTTACAAAAGCCCGATTTTCTAAAAGATAGTGAAACTACTGTCAATATTGGCCAAATAGATTTAGGTCCAACACAACAATTAATCTTTTCAATATCCACATTCAGAGATAAAAAATATTTTGATATAAGAACATGGTTTCAGGACCAATCAGGCGAATGGAAACCTACTAAGAAAGGAATCCATTTTACTTTTGAGAAATTCAATGATTTTGAAAAATATTTAAAAACATTTTCAGACATCTCTTCAATGGACAAATAAAAAATACCTAAAAATAAAATTAGTTTTTATTGCTCATCTTTTTACAATAATGTATAATCACAAATTAATTTTAACATTGTAAATTTCATATAAAAATTGATGTAACGGAGGTAATATGTTTAAAGGACATCCAAAGGGACTTTATGTGCTTTTCTTCTCAAATATGGGAGAACGTTTTGGTTATTATACAATGATGGCCATTTTTGCCCTGTTTTTTGAAGCAAAATTCGGTATGTCAATTCAGAATGTTGGTTTTGTGTGGTCTGCTTTTCTCTTCAGTATTTATTTTATACCTTTATTCGGCGGCATGCTGGCGGATAAAATCGGTTATAGTAAGATAATTTCTATAGGTATAGTATTTATGTTCATAGGATACGGCATGATGGCAATCCCAGGTCAAGCCCAACTTTTCATCTATATATCTCTATTTGTTATTGCTCTTGGTACAGGGCTCTTTAAAGGCAACCTGGTAGTAATCCTAGGAAATCTTTATGAAGAACAGGGTTACAAAAAGATGCATTCAGCAGCTTTTAATATCTTCTATATGGGTATAAATATCGGTGCATTCTTTGCTCCATATGCAGCAACTGGTTTAAGAAATTGGTTATTAGCCAGAGATGGGCTATTCTATAGCGCCAAACTGCCAGGTATGATCCATCAGTTCTTAAATAACCCGGATACTTATGAACACATTGGCACACTTAAAGAACTGGCAATTCAGCAGTTGGGCGATAAGTTTACAAACCTCATAGATTTCTGTACACTTTATAGAGATTCTTTAAGTCAGGGATACAATGCAGCCTTTGCCATAGCATCAGTCAGTATCATAGGTTCATTATTTATCTTCCGAGGTTTTAAAAAATATTATAAAAAGGCAGACTATATTCACTCCCAAAAGCGTGAAAATAATGAAAACACAGTTGAACTCACACCAAAACAGGTAAAAGATCGTATTTCTGCTCTGCTCATGGTTTTTTTGGTGGTTATTTTCTTCTGGATGGCTTTTCATCAAAACGGATATACACTCACCTGGTTTGCCAAGAACTACACTGCTGGTGCAGTTGGTGCGATTACAAAGATCTTCTTTGATATATGGGCTTTCCTTGCCCTTATTGCAGTAATTATTGGTATTGTTTTCATTGTAGGTAAAAACTTCAAAGCTAAAATGAAATATACAGGAGCTGGTTTACTTTTTTTCGGTGCAGTAATTTTTTATATCAGGTACAATACATTTAAAGAAACAAATGCCATTGCGCCAGAACTCTTTCAGAGTTTCAACCCAATATTCGTAGTCTTTCTCACACCAATAATACTTGCATCTTTCTCCTGGCTTAACAAAAAAGGTAAGGAACCATCTCCTCCAAAGAAAATGGGTATTGGGATGATGATCCTTGGTATGGCATGGATACTAATGACTATCGTTGCTATTGGTCAGCAAAGTCCAGCTTCATTAGAAGTTGTTGGTGGTGTATCAAACTCTCTAGTATCACCTTATTGGCTTATTTCCATGTACTTTTGGATGACTATAGCTGAGCTATTCATAAGCCCTATGGGTTTAGCTTTTGTGGCTAAGGTATCCCCACCAAAACTTAGAGGAACCATGCAAGGTGGATGGCTGGCAGCTACTGCTATTGGAAATATGCTATCTGGACTTGTTGGTATACCTTATTCGCGTCTTGAACTCTGGCAGACTTTCGGCTTGCTTGTTTTGACCTCTTTAATTGCAGGTGGGTTGATGTTCTTTATGTTGAAGAAGCTTGAGAAAGCAGCTTCATCTTAATAATTTTTAGAATTTTAACCTCTAATTTTATAAAAAATTTTCTTTAATTAGATTAAGCATTCTGGCATTCTCGAAATGCCCTGTTTTTTGAGCAGTAACTTTTCCTTTTATAGGTCTTCCAAGCATATAAAAATCTCCTATTATATCAAGTATCTTATGCCTGGCTAATTCTTCATCAAATCTCAATTTTGTATTAATCACCTTTCCATTATCAATTAATATAAAATTGTTCATCCTACCACCCTCTGCAAGCCCCATTTTTGATAACTTATTGATCTCATCAACAAATCCATAAGTCCTGGCTGGAGCAATTTCTCGTTCAAAATCTTCACCTGAGTTCAAAACAAACTCATAACTTATCCTTCCAAGCGGTTCCGGATATATTGCTGTATATTTCACTGAAAAATTATTTGATGGTTCTACCTTAATATATTTCCCATCTTCTCTATCATCTCCTATCAACAAAGTTCTTGCGATTACAATATCAGGGATAAAAGCATCCTGTTCAACAATACCGCTACCTTTAATGAATTTACAAAAATCACTGGCAGACCCATCCCCAATTGGAACCTCTCTATTTATTTTTATTGAAAGATTCGTGATCCCAAATGCATGTAAAGTTGCCATAAAATGTTCTATTGTTTTTGCCTCTAAATCATCTCTTCTTATAGAAGTTGCATAGTTTGTCGTATCAAGATACTCAATTCTAGCTGGTATATAACCAGATTTAGAAATATTCTCAAATCTAATCCCCTTACCAACCCTTAAAGGCTTAATAACCATGCCAGTTTTTTCACCTGAATGCAAACCAATACCATAAAATATATTACTGTCCCCTACAGTCTTCTGTTTACTCAAAGATTTTGTGTCATTAATATCAAACTCTATAATTCCTGTAGTTTCCTTTTTTATTCTCTTTCTAACATCCTCTGGAAGTTCAACATTCTTATATAGTATAGACTTTAATCTTTTATTTTCATCAAGAATCTTTTTATATTCCATTGCTCTATTTAGAACAAACATAACCTTTTCAAGACTCAAAGGCTTTTCAAGAAAATCATAAGCTCCCTCTTTCACCGCACTAACAGCAGAACTTATATTCCCATGACCTGAAATCATTATTACTATTTGAATCGGGTTTATCTCCAATATATTTTTCATTGTTTCCAAACCATCAATTCCCGGGAGCCATATGTCGAGAAAAATTGCATCAGGCTTTATATTTTTGAATTTTTCTATTCCAGATTCACCGGATGAAGCAAAAAAAACTTTATAACCCTCATCTTCAAGAATTGAGGCTAGAGAAACCACTATGTTTTTCTCATCATCTATTATTAATATTTTTTCCATCTACCTTCAAATTAACATTTTCAATACAAATCTCTTTTTTTCAACCTTTACTTATAAAAAATTATATATTTTATAATCTACTTTGTCAATTACGATTGATTTTTTTTGTTAGGTTTGATATACTTTTTTATCATAACATGGAACAAATTTTACAGTTTTTAGAAGATAATCCGTTAATCAAAATCGTAGTCATACTTATTGTAATTTACATCATTTTAAAAATAGTTTTCAAATTTCTAACATTAGCAAAAGTACTTAATGTACAGGACAAATCCTTTTTTGACGCTTTTTATTCAATATTATTTAAAAAATCTTATTTAATAAAACAGGCAAATAAATTCATGAAACAGGGAATGTACTTAAAAGCAGGTAAAATATATGAAGATATTGGTAATTATAAACAAGCAATCAAAATTTATGAAACAGGGCAAGAATGTGACGAATTGGGAGCACTTTATGAAAAACTACACAATGAAACTCAGGCAATTAAAACATATGAGCAATGTGGGAACATTGATGCTATAATATCTATATATACTAAAAGGAAGAATGTTGAAGCAGCAGCCAATATTCTCGAAAATAATAATAGATACCAGGAAGCAGCAGAACTATATTACAATCATGGGAGATATGAGAAAGCTGCTCAAATTTATGAAAAAAAGGGGTTTTATAAAAAGTCAGCATATATCTACGAAAAAGCTGGAAATTTAAAAAAAGCTGCTTATAATTTTGAAAAATGGTTCTTAACAAATACTGACACTTTAGTTGGCTATCAAGATTCAAACTATTTAGATAATGAATTATTTAAAGCTGTTGAATTATATATAAAGATAGGTGATACTCAAAGAGCTTACGAATTATTGCTAAAAAACAACAGGATTGAAAAAGCTGCTCAGCTTGCAGTCAAATTGAATAAATTAGATGAAGCTGCTGCACTTTTTGAGAAAGCTCAACTCCCTTTAAGAGCTGCTGAGATATATGAAAAGACAAATAAACCAAAAATCGCCTCCCAATTAAAGGGAGAAGATGCATTTGCAAGAGGTGATACTAAAAGTGCTGCTGAATTATTTTTAAAAGGCGAAGACTATACAAGAGCTGCTGAATTATTTGAATGGAATAAAATATATGATAAAGCAGCTCATTGTTATTTTATGAATCAAAACTATATTGCAGCTGCAGACAATTATTTAAAAGCCTCTAATGAGGAAGAAGCTGCAAAAATGTTTGAAATGGGTAGGGATTGGAAAATGGCAGCAGAAATATCATTCAAATATAAAAAATATCAAAAAGCAGGTGAATTGTATGAAAAAGCTGGAATTTTTTATAAAGCAGGAATTTCATTCCTAAAACTAGATGATGAGAAAAGAGCTCTTCGAAATTTTCAAAAAATAAAAAACGATGAGCCAGACTTTAAAAATTCAGTAACTCAAATGGCTAATATATTTTTAAAGAATAGGAAACATCAACTTGTTATTGAAAAAATTGGCACTCTACTTAAAAATCAAAACACAAATAAATCTAATATAGAATGGTTTTACATTCTAGGTCAGGCTTATGAAAATTCAGGAGATTTTAAAAAAGCATTTAAGATCTATCAGAGTATTTTATCTGAAGATTACACATATAAAAATATCCCAGATAAAATTAAAGAAATCGAGGATTTAATTAAAAAATATAAAGAAATGGATCTTGTATCTGAAAACTCATTTAAGAGATATAAAATTATAAAAAAGGTTGGAGAAGGTGGTATGGGTGTTGTATTTAAGGCAAGAGATTCTGTTTTACAGAGAATCATTGCTTTAAAAATCCTAAATTCCAGTTTAATGAAAGATAAAAGAACACTTGAAAGGTTTTATACAGAAGCACGTTCATCAGCATCCCTATCACACCCAAATATTGTCACAGTCTATGATGTAGGGCAGATAAACGAAGACCACTTTATTTCTATGGAATTCATCGAAGGCGAAAACTTTATGACTCTAATCAGAAAACACAAAACCTTTTCTCTTCCTCAGATTCTATTTATTGCAATAAAAGTATTAAAAGCATTAGATTATTCCCACAGCAAAGGTATTAGTCACAGAGATATTAAACCTCATAATATAATGATAACACGACAAAAAGAAATAAAAATAATGGATTTTGGCCTTGCTGTTATACGAGGAGAGGGTAAAAAGGGAGATACAGGACTTGTCACTGGGACCCCCTACTATATGTCTCCTGAGCAAATTCAAGGAATAGAAACAGATCATAGAACAGATATATATTCAACAGGTGCTACTTTATTTCATCTTATAACAGGTAGAGTCCCATTCAAAGGAGAAAACATATTCTATCAACATTTATTTGAACCTGTGCCACAAATAACGAAATTCAGAAAAGAAATTCCTGCAAAACTTGTTGAAATTGTTGAAAAATGTATGGAGAAAAAGAGAGAAGACAGGTATCAAAGTGCTCAAGCAATATTGAACGAAATAAAAACAATAAAATTATAGGAGATAAAAATGGATTTTTCTTTAAAAGAAGAACAATTAGAACTAAAAGAATTAACTCATCAATTTGCTGAAAAAGAAATAAGACCTGTTTCTGCAGAATATGATGAAAAGAATGAATTTCCATATGATGTAATGCAAAAAGCATTTGAAATTGGATTTCTTACTTCAGGTATCCCGGTTGAATATGGAGGAATAGGTTTTTCAAATCTTGATAATGCTATTGCATGCGAAGAACTAGCATGGGGCTGTGCTGGAATGTATACATCAATAATGGCAAATACTTTAGCAATAACACCAATAATTTTATTTGGTACAGAAGAACAGAAAAAAAAATTTTTACCACCATTAATAAAGGAAATGACTTTCGCATGTTTTGGTCTTACAGAAAGAGAAGCTGGATCAGACAATTCTGCAATAAAAACAACAGCAAAAAAAGATGGAGATTATTATATAATTAATGGCTCTAAAACCTTTATAACAAATGCAGGTGTTTCAAAACTGAGTGTGATTTTTGCTTCAACTGATAAAAATAGAGGCACAAGAGGGCTATCAGCCTTTATAATTCCAATGGATCTTCCTGGAATTACGGTTGGTAAACATGAAAACAAGATGGGACACAGAGCTTCAAATACTGCAGAAATCTTTTTTGATGATGTGAAAGTTCCTGCAGAAAACATACTAAGAAGAGAGGGATTTGGTTTTATAATTGCAATGAAGACTCTTGACTATGCAAGACCTTCGGTTGGAGCTGGTGGTATTGGAGTAGCACGAGCTGCTTATGAGGAGGCATTGAAATACAGCCAAAACAGGGTTCAGTTTGGTAAACCTATTGCCTCATTTCAATATAACTCCTTTAAACTAGCAGATATGGCAACAGAAATCGATGCAGCACGTCTTCTTGTATATAGATCCGCATGGATGCTTGACAACAAACTTAAGGCATCAAAGGAGTCTGCTATGGCAAAGATCGTTGCAACTGATACTGCTATGAAGGTAACTGTCGATGCCGTGCAATTATTCGGTGGATATGGTTATATGAAAGAGTATCCTGTTGAAAAAATGATGAGAGATGCAAAGTTGCTTCAAATTTATGAAGGTACAAATGAAATTCAAAGATACGTTATAGCACTCGAAATACTTGGAACTTTAAAAAAATAACAGGACATAGACATTAGATACAAAAAAAAATTTGAAATAAAATATAAGGAAATTAATGAATACTAATCTTTTATTCCTGATTTTAGGCTCAATTATGGTAGTTGAGGGATTACCTTATTTTTTATTTCCTGAAAAAATTAAAAAATTTTATAAACATATAGAGACAAGCAGCACTAAGACATTAAGGTTAATGGGCTTAATAGCAATAATAATAGGCTTAATATTAGTTTATTTTTTAAAATCAAAGATATGCGAATAAAAAAAGATTTACAATGATTACTTTTTTCAGACTTTTAAGAATAATTATCTTTGCAGTTTTATTCTATCTCTTATTCAAAAATCTATATAAAATTTTTTGGAAACATAAAAGACCAAATCTTTTTACAAACAAAAAAAATAAGCCCCCACAAATTAAAGAAGAGCAAATGAAGAAAGACCCTATATGCGGTACATATATACCTGAAAGTCAAGCAATTAAATACAAACATGAGAATGAAGTCCTGTTTTTTTGTTCTGAAAATTGTAAAGAAAAATTCTTAAAATCAGAAAAAAACAGATAACTCAGTTGGCCTAAAATGACTCTATTTTAAATAGAACCAAATGCTATTAAAAAATAGGTTTTTTACAGTTGATAAAAATTATGGCCCAGAAGAGATTAAAGAAAAAGGATCAAGGTTTATCACCTATTTATTCCGCATTACTTCAAAAGAAGAAGCAACTTCAATAATAAAAGATCTAAATAAGAAATACCATGATGCCACTCATGTCTGCTTTGCCTATAGATTGGGAAATGGAAAAGAGTTATATTTCCGTTACAATGATAATGGAGAACCTGGTGGTACAGCTGGCCTTCCAATTTATAAAGAGATAAAAGCTAAAGAGTATTATAATGTACTCATTGCTGTAATAAGATATTATGGAGGTATAAAACTTGGCACTGGTGGGTTAACAAGAGCTTATGCTCAATCTGCAAGAAAAATATTAGATAGTTCTAAAAAAATAGCTGTTCTTATAAGAAGAAGCGCCTCTATCTTTTTCCCTTTTGATTTCACAGGTGAGATTATGCAAATTATAAATCATTATTCTATTAACATTTACAAACAAAATTACCTTTCTGATGGGGTAAATATGGTTCTTTCAATACCAGAAGAAAATTTTAATGAAATCGATAAATTAATTTCTGATAAAAGTAAAGGTAATATTAAACTAAAACCCAAATAAACGGGTGTAACAAAAAGAGTAACAATAGCATGCACTTATCCTTTAGTAATCTAAAAGGATTTACAGATTTATATGTTTTGAATTTACCTGCTTGGACAATAAATCCAAATTAAACGGTAAATTTACAGGAGATGCACGATCACCTTCTTTAATTCTGGGATATTCTACCGGCCAAAGATCAAGATGCTTTAGGATCTTTTTAATTTCTTCATAATCTTGTATAAAAGCTATAAATTTCATCTTTGAGCCATATCTCGGGCATAGAAATAGATCTACCTCAAAAATTTTGTATATAAGCTGAGCCCAGGACTTCCGGCAAGCTTTTTTTTATGGTGAATCATCAACAAAATCAGTTTCTATATCAATACTATCTTTAGATACAGTTTCCAAACCCAATCTCTTACGTTTTCCCCGGGCTGCATTAGAATAAAAACCATAATACCTGATGAGTGATTCGTAGGGAGCGGGGATATGCAAACAAACACGGTGTAAAAACTCTATGGCATCAAGAACTTCAAAATTACGCTTAAATTTCCGAATGTTTGGGTCGATAATATGATACCAGGCATATATTGTTCTCCAGAATAGATCGCATCAAACAAGTCTTTTAATGTATCACGGACACAGTCCGCCAAGCAACCAAGTAGTGATCGGTCACGGTAAAATAACTTGCGCAATACTTTGGGAATGGTAAAAACCCACTGCCTATTGGGTACATTTTTAATAACATTTTCCATAACCCAGTCAGACCAAACTAATGTCCGCTTCTGGCTGCAGGATGGGAAAAAACCCGAGTCTTACATGAAAAAGCCACAAAATAATCATTACCATATTCTTTACAGTAGATTCTAGCCATACCATGCTCTAGAATACCACAGTCTAAATATTTTTTGATACTTTCTTTTACCTCAGTTCTAAAATATCCATATTCTTTCTCATATCTTTCGGGATATATTTCCTCGTATGATTCATAATAGTTAAAGACAATTTTGTACAAAGTGGATTTCTCCGGCTCTCTCCTTTTGTATACTCCAGCAACATTCATGCTGAAGTATTGCAACTAAGCTGCCGAAATCTTTAATAATTAGTTTCATTATTTGATCAAATTCAAATATACTGATTTATTGGGCTTAAAGAACCAGTATTTTAATATAAAATAATCAAATTTAGTGTACTGAGGTTATGCCGCATGCCTGGCTCCATCAATAAATTTAATTCTTTCTACTTTTGTTCACTTAAAGTCAATTTGACAACATTGGTAATATTTGAACTGTTTTTTCCCCCAAAAACAAATCCTATCTTACCCTCCCTGTTTACTATAAATTTTAGCTCGATAATAACCTTGTTCAGACGAAATTTCAATTCTCCTTCTGAAGTACCTTTAAGACCTTCTTCGATAGAGACAATAGCCTCAGTAAGTTCACTCTTAAATTCAGGAATTTTATATAAACCCCGTTCCTTTACTGGCTCAAGGTCCAGAGTTATTACTTGAACATCAGTAGAGTTTATTCTCCCTTGCGTGGTTATCTCACTCTCAATTATTGGCACTTTTATTCCCATTCCGCCCCCTCTTTCACGAACAATCTCTGTGATGAGTTTAATTTGACAATTTTCAAGCAATAACTTTGATTTGCTTTGAGACAAAGCACTTAAGATGGACCTTTTTACCTGAAGAATTACTTCTCCAATTGATGTTTTTTTTTTCATTTTTCACCTCAAAATTTTTGTTTTTTCACCATGATAAATTAAACTTCCC
Organism: Candidatus Aminicenantota bacterium; assembly: GCA_030612495.1. GTDB lineage: Bacteria > Acidobacteriota > Aminicenantia > UBA2199 > UBA2199 > JAUWNT01. The sequence continues at coordinate 10,685 of JAUWNT010000018.1, read as the reverse complement.
CAGTAGTATGGGTGTAACTTCTTCGACATCTCTCTTTTTGCATTTACCAGGGCTTCTGGCACAGTTGCACCCGCCTTACAATTTTTATACATTCTTAACAATAATTCCATTGTATCTTGGTTCGGAATTTGCCAAAGACTGCTGATTACTGAACGAGCACCCGCAATTAAAATTGCATAACACATATTTATTACTCCCTCTACAGAATAAATAATACCCTCAGCACTTTGGCAAAGAGATAGAACAACAAGTTCCGTTTCTTTAAGATTAACTGTTGAAACCTCTAGAGCCGACATTATTCCAGTTTTACCATCTTTATATAACCCAACATTTGCTCCTGCTAAGAAGATAAATGATTGTAATAGTGGATCACTTTCTAATTCATCAGTCTTTAAAAATAAACCATGAGTAGCTATATGTAACACCTCCGGACTTTTCAAATTCATTAGATTTTTTTCAGTAGCATTCTTCCCCTGAAATAATTCAGTAGAAGGACCTAATAAAAATGCTATCTTTTCAGCTTCAATACCCGTTTCGGGAATCTCCATTATTTTTACAGATTTAAAAAAAGAAGAGGAATTAAGCTTGGAAATGTAACCTGAACAAGAAATACTATTTGCTTTAGTTTTTGGTACAAAAGAAAAATCTGGATTACCGAAAACAACTGCACTATTTGTCGACCTTTCCTTTTTTTTCTGTTTTTTTCCTTTTAAAATTTCACGTGCACTGAAAACATATCTGAAAGAATCAAATTTCTCAACAAGGAATTGGTTCCCATCATATAAAATTTCCCAGGGTAATAAGTGTAATTCAGCATCTGGTGATAAAACTAAGTATTTAATATTCTGAAAAATACCTGAAAATGGTTTTATTAAAAGATTGTAAAGATTTTTACACTCATCTAGAGCATTTGGATCAGCTATTCTTATTAATTTATTTAAAATTTTAATTTTTTTTATTAATAAAGTAGCATTTTTTATTTTTTTATATTGTATAGTCCCATGATTGGATACTGCAAAGAAAAACATCTCATCATCTATGTGACCAAAATCTAGAAATAACTCATTTTCATTCAAAATAGAAAAAATATTTTCAGGATCTACATCTACATTAATCATAGGATTTGGTACTGACAATAAAAATCTACCGAATCTTACTTCCAATTCATTAATTCTTTCATTCAATATTTTTAATGATTTTTTTCTTTTTCTTTCGTCTTCTGAGTTTTCAAAAGTAATTAACCTCAGTTGTGAAAATTCATTAAGACATTTTTTATAATCTCTAATCTTGGCTTTTTCATCTTCATCAACTTTATCAAAAGCCAATTGTATGTTCATTTCAAGTTCTGTTGCAGCTCCCTTAATTTGCATCCATACTTTATAAGCTTCTTTAACCTCATTCATATTCTTCTCATTAAGAAGATTGATCCATGTACTAAAATACTCTGCTGTATAATTCGTAAAATTTCTTCTGCTTAAAGAACTCAAAACATTAAAAGCCTTTTTCCTATCTTTCAATAAGCCCCTAAATGCATTTTTACACATTTTATTTGCATCATAATAATTACCAGTTTTTTTAAATAGTTGAGCAAGATTAAGAAAGATTTTCGCCACAGAAGTGTTGAGCAATCCAACGGTACTCGAACCAATATCTAAAGCTTGCTTAATCCATTTATATGCAAGATGATTGTTTCCTAATTGAAAGTTAACAGAACCATAATCATTAAAAATACCAATTTTAAGAGTAGGTTCAATTTCAAATTCACTGTTTTCAATTATTGATATTGCTTCCTCTAAAATTTCTTTCGATCTATTATATTTCTTGAGATGATAGTAGGCAATAGCAAGATTGCTAAGTACAGAAATATGTTTGGGTTTATCGGGACAAGCCTTTAATTTGTATATTTTTAAAGCCTTGTTTGAATGTAAGATAACCTTATCCCAGTCCTGTAGTTCAATATAAGATCTAGCAACTACAGAATGACTAAAACCAGCTTTAATATCATTAAATCCTGTTATTTTTTCACATAAATTCAAAGCCTTAAGAGATATAGCAAGAGCCTGTTTTGGTTTATGAAGCATTCTATACGCAAGAGCGAGATTGTTCAACAAACGGCATTTTATACCATTGTCATGTATTTCACCAATTAACTTAGATTTTAAGAATTTAATAGCCTCTTCATACTCTCCAGTAACTAAATGCAGCACTCCAAGATCATTATAGCAAGAGATTAAACTTTCTAAATTTTTGCATTCATTATATATTTCAATTGCTTTGTTTAAGGAGAATTTTGCCTCTGATAGTCTACCAATCTCATAATAAGAAGTAGCTTCAAAGTAATAGGTATCGCCTATTTCCGAGTTTGATCTTTCAAGGCATTGTGTAAAAATGTCACGAGTTTTTCTCCAATGTTTTATCGCAGAGCTCCAATCATGAGAAAAGCCCAGAATCATTGCCATCATTCTATGAGCTTTTCCCACCTCATAATGATTTTTACCATATGCAACCGTAAGAGTTTTTATACTTTTTTGGCACGAATCTAATGCATTTTCGTAATTACCATATCTACTTTGCATAAGTGCCAGATTTAGATATACAGTCCCTGTTTTGGGATGATCTTTACCCTTAGTCCTTTCCAGGATTCCTACAGCTACAATAGTATTGATAATTGCATTGGGAAGATCACCTAATTGTAACATGCAATTACTCACCCTAATATGCATAGAAGCTACATTCACGTGATCAATTTTATAGACTTTCTTGGCTAATTGTAACCCATATAGCCATATTTCAAGGGCTTCTCGGAATTCACCAGCATCTTCATGTTTACATCCCAATTTTTCTATAAGATTTAAGCTAAACCAAGTTTTCACGTTATCTCTACCCCATGAATTAATTATATACTCTCAAATATACTAAACCTCATGGTATCCATTCATTTTGTTTTTTTCAAGTTCAGTTTTAAAATATCTATTATTTGAAATTTAATTATTACAATTATCTGAAAATATTAATATATAAATGAAATTAGAAATCATTATATGGGTTCAATACTTCGGACTTAAACTTTCTGCACTTTATTTAGAAAAATCATTAAACTAATACTAATAAAGGTAACAAAAATAAAATTTTACAAATTCATGGAAATTGTATACAATATTGTGTGAGTTAACGAAAATGCGTAAAATCGTTAACTCAGATTTCCTCTTCTCAATTCCAATTTCCTCAAGAACATCTCCTATTTTGTACTAATCCGGAATATTTGTTTTAAGAGAATTGTTCGCTGTCCGAATATATTTCACATTAATATCATCCTTTTTAACTGTAATCTTGGTAATTCCACCGGTTCCCCAGAAATCACAGTTCCCGGTAGATTCAAATCCATAACCGCCAGAGTCACCGAAAAATCTTTTCCACAGAGGATTCATTTCCCACCATGACTTTTCTGAAGTATGCTTAATGGCACCACCGAAAATTGCAGCCATCTCATGTCCATGATCTTTCACAACCTTATCATGAAAAAAAAACTGATAGGAAAATCGTTTCTGTCTAAAATTCTTAATAATCCCATAATTTGTCGCACCTCCTGATTTTTACGGAAAAACGTGTGGAAACCCCGTTAAAAACTTCCGTAAAATATAATAGTAGCATATTAAAAATAAAAAAATCTATAATTTTATGAATTTTTTATTAATTTCTTAATAATAGTATGCACTTATCCTTTAGTAATCTAAAAGGATTTACAGATTTATATGTTTTGAATTTACCTGCTTGGATAATAAATTCAAATTTAATGGTAAATTTACAGGAGATGCACGATCACCTTCTTTAATTCTGGGATATTCTACCGGCCAAAGATCAAGATGCTTTAGAATCTTTTTAATTTCTGCATAATCTTGTATAAAAGCTATAAATTTCATCTTTGAGCCACATCTCGGGCATAGAAGTGGATCTACCTCAAAAATTTTGTATATAAAAATCAATCAATCTGCCCCAAAAAGCCAAATCATTATTTAATCAGGCCCTAACCTATAATCAACACTATCCCTTTGCTCACTATCATCTGTCAAGATTTTATAATTCATCTAGAACCAATGATTATGATAAAACTAAAGCCGAAAAATATTACAACACCTTTAAGGCACTATGGAAAAATGCGGATAATGATTTGAAAAAATTATTTAACCTTTTATAATTTGACTTAAGCTTCATAAGGGAAGCTTATAACTTGAATTCCAGTTTTTTCCCAATCAACTTGAAAACAGGAAAAAAAAATAAATGTCGTGCTTCACATGATGAAGTGCAGAAATCAAAGATTCCTACACTTGTAAAAGACAGTGCAGCATACATAAGGATAAAAGAATATAAGTCAAAACCACTCAAAGAAATAACACCCAAGGGGGAAGAAGCAAGTTTCAATTTTGGCCAGAAAGTTACATTAATCAAGAAATATGAAGCTCTACCAACAATGTGGCTGGTATCAAATAAGAGAAATAAATCCTGGGTTCCGGCTTATATGCTTACTCTTAACAAGAAAGAAATTGATTTCCTAAGAAAAAAGAAACGTATCCCAGAGTCGATGAGCTATGTCTTTGTAAAAGATAACATGATGTATGTATCTGGACAATGGAAGGTTGCTATGGGTGGTGGAAATTTTATGCTTTTAAACACCAATCATACTGGAATTCCTGTATCCAGCGAAAGCAGCAATCAATTTGCAGTCAAGGGAAATGCTGTTTTATTCACTGATCTGGCAATAAAACATAACCTCATACCAAATACCCTGTTGTTTTTGGTAAAGGTAAAATTATACATAAAATTCAACCAGTATATCTGTTTTATTATATTGGTAATGATGCAGAGGGCAAAGCCTTATTTGACTGTATTGATTTGGCAAGACTAAAATTTAGAAAAGAATAACCCAAATAAACGGGTGTAATAAAAACAGTAACAATAATTTAAAAAGTAATAATATTCTTTTTTTTAATTAAACCTAAATCAACACATTTTCGTAAAACAAGTATAAAAAAAGGAGCAAAAAATGAATTTTAAGAGATTTACTCTATTAACCATAATATTTTTATTTACTCTAACTTCAATGAATCAAAATTCTGAAGCATGCACATCTATTCTTGTTACAAAAGGAGCTTCAAAAAATAATTCAACAATGATAAGTTATTCATGTGATGGAGAATTTCATCCACATCTAAGAATAATTCCTGCGGCTGATCACAAAAAGGGAGAAATGATTGAAATTAGAAATTGGTATGGAAAAAATGGAAAAATCCCGCAGGTTGCTCACACATATAAAGTTGTCGGCCTTATGAATGAATTTCAATTAGCTATAGGAGAAACAACATTTGAAGGAAGAAAAGAGCTTTTAAATAAACAGGGACTTTTTAATTATTTTACTTTAATGATTACTGCATTACAGCGAGCAAAAACAGCCAGGCAGGCAATTAAGGTCATAACTTCTTTAGTTGATAAGTATGGGTATGGAAGTGTTGGTGAATCAATTTCTATTGCAGATAAACATGAGGTATGGATTCTTGAAATAGTAGGAACAGGACAGGGGGGCAAAGGTGCAGTATGGGTAGCTGTGAAAATACCAGATGGTGCTGTATCAGCACATGCAAATATGTCAAGAATTAGAGAATTTTCCACAAATGACCCTGAAAATGTTATATATTCAAAAAATGTGATCTCTTTTGCAATAAAAAAGGGTTATTATAATCCTAAAAAAAGAAAACCCTTCAGTTTTTCCGAAGCTTATAATCCTCCTTCAGAAGAACAGGTGAGATATTCATCCAGAAGAGTATGGAGCATTTTCAGAAGAGCTGCACCATCTTTGAAAATAACCCCTGATTACAGCTCTTATAAGAGGAGAGCAAAACCATATCCGCTTTATATAAAACCAGATAAAAAGCTTTGTGTCAGGGATGTAATAAATCTTCATCGTGATCACTACGAAAATACAGAATTTGATATGACAAAAGATCTAAGTGCAGGACCTTTTAAGGCTCCAGATAGATGGAGGCCTATAAAATGGAAAGTAAACAATAAAATCCATACGTGGGAAAGACCCATTTCCACACAACAAACAGCTCTTGTATTTGTTTCAGAATCCAGGCCTAATATTCCAGATGAAATAGGAGGTATATACTGGTATGGGCTGGATAACCCATATACAAACTTTTTCGTTCCGTTTTACACTTCCATTACAGATTTACCTCATTCATATACTACAGGAACAATTAAGAAATTTTCAAAAGATTCTGCATGGTGGGCATTCAATTTTGTAGCAAATTATGCAAATCTTAGGTGGAGTTATATGATCAAAGACATTCAGAAGATTCAAAATGAGATAGAAGATCTGGAATTTAAGATTCAACCTGTAATAGAACAAACTGCTTTAAATCTTTTAAAGAAAAATCCAGAACTTGTAGAAAATTTTCTAACAAAGTACTGTGTAAATAATGCAGAAATGAATATAGAAAAATGGTGGAAACTTGGAGAATTTCTAATAACCAAATATAATGACGGTTATATTCAAAATGAAAATGGAAGAGCAAAAGCAGTTGGTTATCCTGAAAAATGGCTTAAAAGAGAGATTAAAGAAAATCCAAAAAAATTCAGATTAAAGGAACAAAGAAAAGGCGAAGGAGAGTTGTAATAAACAGGTAAGAATCCTATTTTATATTAAGTAAACGGTTAATTTTTATCTTGTTAAAACCTATTATCGGCTTATTATTAATCAGAGTAACTGGAACACCTTGCTGGCCAGTTCTTCTCACCATATCCATAGCTGCTTGTCTATCTCTACTCACATCAATATCTTTGAACTTAATATTATTTTGTTTCAAATGTTGTTTTACAGCCCTGCACCATGAACATGTAGGAGTTGAAAATACAATTACTTTTTGCTGACTATTCATAAATTTCTCCTATTTGAAATAAACTTTTAACAAATTTAATTAAGTTAAATATTAACACAATAAAGATAATATGTCAACTTTTAATCAGGGCTTGCCACTCTCTCCTGTCTTCTGAATTGGCAAACGCCATTTACCCCTAGTTCAATTATTTCTTTAAATTTTTAAGAATTGCCTCTTTAAATTTTGGATTTACTTTAGCTCCATTTGCCTCTGCTTTATTTAAATATTCTAAAGCCATTTGATATTGTTTTGACATATAATGTATTATTGCAAGATTATTATAAGCTTTTCCATGTTTCGGGTTTAGTTTTATTGTATCCATATACTGACTATAAGCTTCTTTAAAATTCTTCATTTTAAAGAATATGTTAGCATGAAGATAATAATAACCTGAAGGGATTTTTGCTACAGGTGGAATAGGATTATTTAACTTAGGACCAATAATACGTATATCATTTTCAATTGAGCTAATTGTCTGCTCGTATTCACGTTTTAGATCACGATTCTTAATTCCAGGTAACTTCCCTTTATAATTTGATAATTTTGTTTCCAGGTCTTGTCTTCGTTCTCTCAATTGTTTAAGATAATCATCAAATGCACTTACATGCATTTTTACCATAAACTTAAAATTCTCCTTGGCCTGCTCAATATACTTTAGAGCTTGTTTAAGCTCTTTTCTATCATAAAAAACATTTGAAAGATAAAAACATGCTTCACTATGCTGTGACATTATCTCCAGACACTTATTTAATTCTTTCTCAGCTTTTTCAAATTTCTTTTTAATAAAATAACTTTTACCTTTTTGAAAAAATTTATCTGCTATTTTAAATTTCTGGATCATCCTTTTTTCATCTTGAAAAAAATCTTTTTGTCCGAAAATATAATTAACCCCTAAAAAGAAAATAAAAATAACTAATAAATTCGAAATTCCTCTCTTTGTAAATACCCTTTCTTTCTTGATTTTTTTGTCATATTTTTTCAACTTAACCACTCCTTTTCTATATTCATAAATTAATACACAAAAATTTTTTAACATATGTAATATAATATAGCATTTTTTTATTTATTTCAGTAATCTTACTAAATAAAAATTATTTTTTTCTTGTCTTATTAAAATAAAATGTTTCTTCAAAAATCTTAAGCAGCAGCAGAGTATGTTCTGCAATACGTTGAGAATCCCACATTAAACCATAAAAGAGAATACTCAAACGTGTTTTTGAGGAATCGTCCTGGATCCTCTCTATCTGGTTTTTATTAAACTTACTTACTAAACCATTAAGTTTCTTTTTTTTCTTTTCAATAAATTCACAATCTATTTCCTTTCCTTTCATGAGAGTTTCTGATGTTTTCCCAAGTAAATTAGAAATACACTCTTTTATTTGCTCCAATTCTTCAATTTGAACTTTAAGCAATCCTTTGTGATTGTTATCAATATGTGTATATGCACGAAGAATTATATCTCGTAAGCTTTCAGCAATCTCCTGGAGAGAACCAACTGTATAAGAATATCCTTGAGTATCTTCAATATCCTCCTTTTGAAGTAAACGAAGTATTTTAAATATATTAGCAATAATGATATTTGCCCACCTCTGTATTTTTTTTGTATCTCTTCTTACAGCTTTTAATTTCAACCTGTTTTGTTTAAAAAGGCCATCAAAACCTGCTTCCAAATACTTCTTAACCTCCTGAATAAATATTCCAGTATGCTCAAAAGAGATATCAATAGAAGATTTAGAATCAGTTATCTTTTTAAGATTAAAAATTTCCATTGATTGTTCTTCAATCATTCTGTTTTTATGCACACGTGAACTGCGTAAAAGAAGAAAAATAGCAAGCCCAAGTATAAGCAATACTGCTGGAACACGCCAATAAAAAATTGCTATTGCAAATATACAAGAGACTGTAAATGCAATCAAAGCTGTAAAAAACCATCCTCCAATTACAGTTAGTACACCATTCACACGGTAAACAGCGCTCTCACGCCCCCATGCTCTATCTGAAAAAGATGTACCCATAGAAACCATGAATGTCACATATGTTGTTGAAAGTGGCAATTTCATAGAAGTTCCTAAAGCAATAAGTGCGCTTGCAACCATCAGGTTAACAGAAGCCCTTAATAAATCGAATGAGGTAAGCTCACCATCTTTTGACTCAACAGGCTTGTAATATTTTTGATCAATACGTTTAGATGTCTTTTCCCGCCAGCTTGCTGGAATAACTTTTTGGAATATTTCAGAAAAAGACGTAATCATTCGTACAATTGTTCGAGAAATAGGTGAAGAACCAAATCTTTCCACTCCTTCTTCCTGCCTACCAAGACTTAATTCTGTTTTGGTAACAGTTCTGGATTTTTTTGAAAACCAGAGTGTTAACACCATAATAATACCTGCAATTAATAAGAACAAAGTATTTGATCTGACAGGCTCTTTAAGTGCTTCCATACTTTGCGAAAGGAATCCAGAACCTGAAGCTGCAACTTTAAAAGAGCTTAACCCTGCAAGAGGTACACCAATAAAATTCACAAGATCATTTGCAGCAAAAGCCATTGCAAGTGCAAATGTACCAGCAAGAACAATTACCTTTAATATATTTACTTTTGTGAAAAAGGTTATAAGCTGAAAAATAATCCAGCAGAATAGAAAAACAACCAATAAAATCAGCCATGTATTGCTTTTAATCCATGATAAAGTCTCTTTTGTAATAAAAGATGCGCCTTTTGCCCCCTTTATTAAAATAAAATAGATAATTGCTGAAAGAGCAACTCCTCCCCATATAGCTCCATATCTCTTTAATCTAACTTTAAAATCAAATGTAAATATAAACCTTGTTATAAATTGAACTATAGCACCAATAATAAAGGCAATAACAATTGAAAGAAGAATACCTGAAATTATTGCCAGAGCTTTACCTGCATTTATATAATTTACAAGTGAAGAAAAACTCTCTCCTGCTTTGCTTATCTTTATCAAAGAAACTGCTACTGCTGCTCCCATAAGTTCAAATACAATAGATACTGTTGTTGAAGTAGGAAGTCCAAAAGTATTAAAAAAATCAAGGAGAATAATATCTGTAAGCATAACAGCCAGAAACAGTACAATTAAATCTGGCATTAAAAACAATTCAGGATGAAAAATTCCTTTTCTTGCAACTTCCATCATTCCACTTGAAAATGTAACTCCAGCAAGCATGCCCAGGCTTGCAATAATCATAATAATATATTTTGGTGCAGCCTTAGAACCTATTGAAGAATTTAGAAAATTAACAGCATCATTGCTAACACCAACAACTAAATCCGATATTGCCAGCATACCCAATATTATTAAAGCAAATACATAAATAGACACTTATTCACCTCAATGATTTATATATTTAATTAACACAAAACTAACAAATAGAATAACCAAATATTGATCTAAAGTCAAGAATAAAAAAAGGGTCAGACACGACCCCCTTTATTTTTTAACAAATTTTGAAATTAGAGTTATTAATGCTAAAATAAATTCTATAAAAACACAAAATGAGTAAACAAGAAATAAAAAAATATTTAACTATTCTTTACCTGATTTTTTGTATTTATATTTTTTTATTAGGCATAAAATTAATCTCAACCTCATTTGGCCTTGCATCAGGGAATAGAATAATCGAATTAATGCAGAATGTATCCAATCCCTTTATTGGTCTGTTTATAGGAATCCTCGCAACTTCCATTGTTCAATCTTCCTCCTCAACAACCTCACTTACAGTTGCTCT
>JAUWNT010000141.1 GCA_030612495.1 Candidatus Aminicenantota bacterium | reverse complement strand
AAACATTTTACTATCCATAAAGAAAAACAAGAAAGATTTTGAAAATTTAAATAAAATAATTAAGAAACATAATGAAATTTTCTCAAAAAACCTTATTTATTGCGAAATCCCGGGGGAAAAAGAATTCTTTTATTCATACTTTATTCAAATGAAAAAGAATGATGCAGCATTGATATATATCCCCGAAAATAAGAATAAGAGAGAGAATGTAAAAATCGAAGAATTTTTGTTCATCCTTTCAAAGGAGATTTCACTTCTTTCAAAGATAATTCCAGAAAATATAGCTTTTGATGGATCAAATGATGATTATATCTCAAAAAATCATAATATCATTGGGATAAATAAGGAGATAAGAGAGCTAATTAAACAGGCAGAAAGAATTGCAAAAAGTGATGTTTTTGTTCTAATTCAGGGTGAAAGCGGAGTGGGAAAAGAATTATTTGCCAAGCTAATACATGAAAGATCGAAAAGAGGTAAGAATAAATTAATTGCAATTAACTGTGCAGCAATTCCAGAACAGCTTCTGGAAGCAGAGCTCTTTGGATATGAAAAGGGAGCTTTCACAGGTGCATATGCTCAAAATAAAGGTAAACTTGAGCTTGCTTCTGGAGGAACTCTTTTGCTTGATGAAATTGGTGACATGCCATTTAATCTTCAGTCAAGATTGCTAAGAGCTCTTCAAGAAAATGAATTCTACAGGCTTGGGGGAACAAAACCTATAAAAGTAGATCTAAGAATTATTTCAGTATCAAATAAAAGCTTGAAAAATCTTGTTAATAATGGGAAATTTAGAGAAGATTTTTATTATCGCCTTGTTCATCATGTTATAGTTGTACCTCCGCTTAGAGAAAGAAGGGGAGATATCTCTTTATTTATCAACCATTTCACATGGAAAGTTTTAAATAAAACTAATAAGAAAATAAAAGGATATTCCATTAAGGTTTTAAAAACCCTGCAGAATTATTCATGGCCTGGTAATGTAAGACAATTGAAGAATGAGGTGATTAGGCTTGTAAACCTTACTGATGAGTATGAATTGATTAATTTTGATTTAATTTCAGAAGATATAAAATCTTGTAGCTCAAATAACAAACGTATAATTAATAAAACTGAAAAAAGAGAATCAGAAACAGAAGAAATTATAAGACTTCTTGAAAAAAACAACTGGAACAAGACACATACAGCAAAAGATCTAAATATGACCTACAGGGGGCTTCATAAAAAGATGAAACGGCTTGGTATAAGTAAAGAAAAGAAAGTATAAGATAATATATGGATACTCAGCAAAGAAAGACCAGAAACATGCAGAATGAATCAAAAAGGCCTTCATCTTATCATTTTGCTTTTAATAAAGATAAGGTTATAAAAAAGCGTTACAAAATTGTAAAGAAGATAGGAGAGGGAGGTTTTGGCACAGTTTTTGAGGCTTTTGATTCAACATTGAATAAATCCATAGCTTTAAAAATTTTTTATCCTGAGATAATCAGAGATAAGATAAATCTTATCCGCATTAAACGCGAAATTAATATATCACAGAAAATATCAGATGAAAGGATTGTAAAACTTTTTTCTCTTGAAAAATGCAGAAACACTTATTTTCTGGTTATGGAACTTATTGCAGGTCAGACCCTAAAAAAATATTTGTCAGATAAGGGCAGAGTTAAATGGAAAGATTTTGAAGGGATTTTTTTTCAAATTATAAATGGGTTAAATGCCTTACATAAAAAGGGTATTATTCACCGTGATATTAAGCCATCCAATATTATGCTTACAAAAAAAGAGCAAATAAAAGTATTGGATTTTGGTTTATCCAAAGAGCTTTCAGATACTGAAAAGACATCTGTTACAGGAGTTATAATGGGTTCACCCCAGTATATGTCTCCAGAGCAGATCCAGGGAAGGGATCTGGATTTTCGTTCGGATATCTATCAATTGGGTTTGTTGTTATATTATAGTTTGACTGGTGTTCATCCGTTTGAATCCAGTACTTCAACAATTGATATGATGATAAAACAGTTAAATGAAGAGCCTGAAAAGTTTTCAACACATGGGGTAAAAGTACCTGATTATGTTGAATTTGCTATACAGAAATCTTTAAAAAAAAAGAAAAAGCAGAGATTCCAATCTATAGATGAGATCATAACTCTTTTTAAAAAGGGTAAAATATCTTTTTGGGCTAAATTGAAATCCAGGGTGATGTGTAGTCCTCTCCGTTTTGCAATTCCTATTTTTCTGATTGTTTTATCTCTTTTTTCAGTATATTTTATAACATCAGCATCCAGGGTCTTTGATTCCTTTAAAATTGAGGAGACAAAGATCCTTGCTAAAAACAAATTCGGTTTTAAAATATGGGAAAAAGATTTTACTCCATTTTATGTTTCAAATATGTCAGATATAGGAGTTTATAATAAAAACCAATACTCTGAATACTTAAAATCAACTATTTCCACACAGCCTAAACTATTTTTTTTGAAAAACCCGGAGAATAAAAAATTCTCAATAGATTCATCCATTTGTTCTGAGGATTGTGACAACAGAATTGCTTTAATAAGTAGAAAAGGGAATGTTCTATCAAATTTTTATATTTCAGGCAGGTTTCTTATAGAAAGTTATGATTTTGCTAAAACCTTTTATCTTACACATTTTGAAAGAATAGATTTAACAGGGGATAATCATCCTGAAAGTTTAGTATTAGGCATCAATCATTCAAATGGTATGTATCCATATGCATTTATAATATATAAAAGCAATGGTTTTTGTGGATTTATTAATCCCGGATATATAAGTAAATATGGTTTTTTGAGATCAGATCAGGATACTATTTCCTGTTATTTTTTTGGAAATAATAACATTATGGCACATTCTTTCTTTTTTGCAGAGGTTCCTCTTAATGGTGTTATTTATAGTATCCCAAATCTTAGAACACAGGTTGAGTACAATATCAATAGCTTTATGGTATTTTTGCCAAGAGAAATATCAATTTCTGAGGATTATTGGAAACAAAGGGGTGAAATTCATTTTTTCAATAAAAGGACCTTAGAAGACATATATTTAAATAAAGATTACACCTTAAGAGTTAAATCAAAAAAGGGTGAAAGAATTTATAAAGATAATCCCTCTGATCTTAAGAATGTATATTTTTTGATCAATCAATATTATCAGGAAAAAAATCTTCATAAAAATCCAGATAAGGCATATTCTACAATAACAAAATGTTTGAGTTTTCATATAGAGAATCCATATTTAAGATCGGTTCTACTTTATTTTAAGGGTGATCTTGAGGTATTGAATGGAAATTATAAAAAGGGTGAAAAAACCTTACGCAAAGCATTGGAGTTACATCCACAAAATCCAGATGCTTCTCAGCGTCTGGTTGAGATCCTCTTTTTAAAAAACCAGTTTACAAAGGCTTTAGAGAAGATAGATAATGAATATGATTCATTGCCAAGTTTCTGGGGTCTTTTTTTCGGGAAAGAGTTATTTAAAATGTATATCCACTTACAAATGGGTAATTATTACTTGGCAGATGCACAATTATCAAAAATATATAATAAAAAGTTTAAGCAAATAATAATTTTCAAAAGTATTTGTGATCTTTTTAAAGGCAATTATGAGGGGGCTGAAAAGAATTTGAAAGAGAGTAAATATTTATACCTTAGTTTATTCTCAATCCAGGAATTCAGGCTTTTCTGGGCACGTGCCATGGTTTTATCCAATAAGAACCTTAAAAGGGCAGAATTTTATTTTACTAATATAGGTAAATTCTCTTATACTATGAATCACCTTACTGATATGAGTGTAAGTTATTTTTTAGCAAAAAAGGGTGAAAAAGGGGAAGCAAAGAAATTAGCTACAAAAACCTTTAATACTTTATTGAAATTATCCAAAGGCAATTTTGAGACCAGGTTGTGGCTTTTTTATGATGCTTATATTTATGCAAAAACCATGGAGATTTTAGGAAATAAAACAGAAGCAATAAGAGGTTATAAGACCTGCATAAAAGCCAACCCTTATACTGACCTTGCAAAAAAAGCAAGAAAAGCTCTGGAGAGTAAGTGAAATGGATAAAATTTTTATGTTATTAAATTATTTGGCTATGATTGGGATCTCAATTTTTTTCCTCCTTGTAATAATTTCTTCATTTTTTGAGAAAGAATATAGAGCAGCAAAGCTCTCCTTCATATTTCTTGTTTTGAATATTTTTTTCTGGATATTTTTAATTAAGTACAATTCTTATCCTCTTGTAAAAGGGATAAGTTTTTTCACATTTATTTTTATCGGGCTTTTTGGGTTAATATCTTTAATAAAATTTTTCCCGGAAATAAAAAAACAGGATTATTCAAAAATTGTTCAGTTTGATGAGAGGGATCACATGTTTTCCAGGAACAATTTAAGATATTATCCCGAGCTTGTAGAAAAATATTACAAAATACATCCTGATAAAAGGGAGATAGATTTTGAAATTCATAAAAAACCAGAACTTGGTGATAAAAAACAAACTTATCATGATGATTATGCTTCTCCTGTTTTTATTGCTGCATTTGACTATCTGGATAAAACCAGATCAATCACATATAGTAAGCCTCGGACTGATCCCAAAAAATTTGATAAACAAAAAATGACTGATACTATTTTTGAGGTGGGAAAATATTATGGGGCTGTTGATATGGGAGCTCTTTCCTTGAAAAAGTATCACTATTATACAAACAGAGGAAGGCATGGAGAAAATTGGGGTGATAAGATTGTCAAAAAACATAAATATGCAGTTGTTATTATTGTTGCAATGGATGTTGGGATGCTAAAAGCAGCGCCTGCTAATGCTGCTATTCAGGAATCTGCCAAACAGTATGTAGAGGTTGCAAAGATATCTAATATTATTAGTGAGTATATCAAACAATTCGGATATGATGCCAGAGCTCAGAATGATGCTAATTATGATACTTTATGTGTGCCTATGGCTGTGGATTGTGGATT
>JAUWNT010000056.1 GCA_030612495.1 Candidatus Aminicenantota bacterium | reverse complement strand
TTTTTTTTATATAATTCAATTTTTTATAAGTTACATCTTCAGGATTGGCTTCTATTGTTATTTCAGCATTATTTTCAATATTGAAATATTTGTAAATAGCACTCATGATCATTAAGAGTTGTTCTTCATTCAATAGAGATGGTGAACCGCCTCCCAGATAAATCGTGTCTATTTTGTAATTCGGATTGGATCTAAGCTGAATCTCTTTTACAAGATAGTTTAAATATTTATCAACAAGCCCCTTTTCATAATTAAATTTAGTAAAATGACAATAGAAGCATTTTCTTTTACAAAATGGGAAATGAACATAAATACCTGCGGAATCTCTCAATTTAAATCTTTATTATTTTGATTTCTTCCATCTAACACCATCGGAAGTATCAATTAGTATAATTCCCTTTTTTTTTAATTCTTCTCGAATTGAATCTGCAAGTTTATAGTCTTTATCTTTTCGTGCATTTTCTCTTATTTTTATCTTCTTTTCTATCTCATCTTCAAGAGGAGAGGATTCCTCTTCTTTTAAAACTCCTGTTACAGAATCAATTCTTTTTATGTAAGCAAGAATATTTTCTATATCTTTTGTTTTTAGTTCTTTTAGTTTTAAATTTATTTGATGTGTGAAATCAAAAAAAACTCCAAGAGCACCGGAAACATTTAAGTCATTGTTCATGTTTTCCCTAAATTTTATTTCATTTTGATTTATTATATTTGAAATATGTTCAGATTCTCCTTTATTGCTTTTTAATCCCTTTAAAGAGAAGATAAAGTCATTTATTCTGTTTAAAGAACGAATGGCTCTCTCAAGCCCCTCAAATGTGAAATTAAGGGTTTTTCTATAGTGAGTGGATAGCAGTAAATACCTTATTGCCATAGGCTTATAACCTTTCTGGATCAAATCTTCTAAAGTATAATAATTCCCAAGAGATTTTGACATCTTCTGATTATTAACTATTAAATGCTGGCAATGTATCCAAAAATTTACAAATTTTTCTCCTGTTGCACATTCAGCTTGTGCAATTTCATTCTCATGGTGAGGGAATATATTGTCAACCCCTCCCATATGAATATCAAAATGATTCCCAAGATATTTCATGCTCATTGCAGAACATTCTATATGCCAGCCAGGTCTTCCTTCTCCATACTTTGTCTCCCAATAAGGTTCACCCTCTTTTTTCCCCTTCCATAAAACAAAATCCTGAACATTTTCTTTATCATATTCGTCTGAATCAATACTTACGCCTGTTTTTAAGTTTTCCTTTAAAACATTTGCAAGTTTGCCATAACCTTTGAATTTTTCAATATTAAAGTAAACTGAATTTTCTTTTTTATATGCATATCCATTATTTTCCAATTTTTCAACAAGCTCAACCATTTCCTTTATATGCTCTGTTGCTTTTGGATAAATATCTGCTTTTAAAATGTTTAAAGTTTTTATATCTTTAAAGAATGCCTTTAAATATTTTTGTGTGATTTCATTAATATTAACACCAAGTTCATTTGATTTTTTTATTGTTTTGTCATCAATATCTGTTATGTTCATTATATGTTTCACATTATATCCAAGATAGATCAGGTATCTTTTAAAAAGATCTTCAAAAACATATGATCTAAAATTCCCTATATGTGCAAAATCATATACAGTAGGACCGCATGTATATAAACCAACCTTTCCCTTTTTTATTTCTTTAAAATCCTCTATTTTATTGTTTAAAGTATTGTAAAGTCTTAAATTCATTTTAACCCCTTTCTTCTCCATTTGCTCTGTTTTCAATATACCATCTGACTTGCTTACATGCTCTATCTATTACTGCTAAATCAGCATTTGTCCAGCTCGTTCTCCCCATTGCGCGTTTTAATGAGCGGTGAAAGAGTCCATTGTTCTCTTCTCTTATTTCTAAAGATTTCATTAAACTCCAAATATTGCTTGTTACTCTTTCGAATTTTTGTTTTGTAGCCATTTTTGGGAAATCAGCTATTTTTTTATTATCAGTGGATAGCTTATAAATCTCATAAAGAATAACAAGTACAGCTTGAGAGAGGTTTAGAGAAGGATAGGTGACAGCAGAAGGTATATAAATTAAATAATTTGCAAGTTGACTCTCATCTATTGTAACTCCTGAATCTTCCCTTCCAAATACAATGGCTATTTTTTCTTTTAAAATTCTTGACAAAATCAATTCAGCTGCTTGTTCAGGTGTTATAAAATTCTTTTTCCACTTACCCTTTTTTTGCGTTGCAAGAAACACAAGAGAAATGTCTGACAGGGCATTTGAGAGCGAATCGAATTCCTGGCTCTTTTTGATAATTTCCTGAGATCTGTAGCCCATTTTTTTCTGCTCTATAATCTCTCTATAATCAACGGGTCTTACCAATCGAAGGTTTGAAATTCCCATATTTTTCATTGCGCGCACAGATGCGCCAATATTTCCCGGATTTTTAGGTTCAATTAGCACCACATAAACATTATTTAGTTTTTTTTCCATTATTTTACCTTAAATCTCAATTTAGATTGAAAATTATATTATAAAAAGCTTTGTTGAGCAAGGAACCTTAAGTATTTAAATATATGAATACTTTCTATTTACTTGATTGTTGGAATGTCAATTATTTTCAGTTTTACATTAAGAGTTGATTTAATCTTACCCTTTGAGTTTCTAAATATCAAAACAAATGGTTTTCCCTTATTTAAACAAGGTTCTATAAAACGAATATTCTTATAATAAGGCATAGAATTGAATTTAACTTTACAAGGTTGATTGGAAGATGGTATACATGTTGGAATAAATGTTCCTAAATTGGCAATTATCTTCCCCAGCTGGTGTAATTCAATGATAACCTTTTCATTAATTCCTGAATCTTCTATTATTTTTTTGATTTTAATCATTTCAAATTCTGCAAAACAGGGTTGGTTCATTATTTTTATTTGTATGTTTTCTAAGGTTTTTACTGCACTTAATCGTTCCCATGGAGATTTAATTTGAAGTCTATCAGGTTCTTTTATGATATTAGAAAATAGTATCATAACTAAAAAGATAGATAAAAATGCTATAAAAATCTTTTTTCTCATTCTTTATTCCTCTCTATATATTAAATATGATTTATACTGAAAAAATCTCATTTTTTTTTCTCCAAAATTAATTTAATTTTTTCCCAGTAATTTATTCTTTTTTTAATTTTTTTCTCAAACCCCATTTCATTTGGAATAAAAAAGTTTCTTTCTTTAACTTCATTTGGGAGAGTTTTCATTACTGTAGTTTTTTCTTTAAAATCATGTGCATATAAATAATTTTTGCCAGCTCCCTTTTTAGAAGCAATAAGATTTGAGGGATTGATAATATGAATTGGAACTGAAACATTTCTATACTTATCAATAATCTTTTTCATTCTTTTTTCTGTTATGTAAAGAGAGTTACTCTTTGGAGCTGAAGCTAAATAAATTGCTGCTTGTGAAAGAAAGAGATCTCCCTCAGGAGACCCTAGATATTCATATGCATCTTTTGTGTTCAAACATAACTTTAAAGCTTCAGGGTCTGCAAATCCTATATCCTCTACTGAAATCCTTATCATTCTTCTTATTATGAAAAGCGGGTCTTCTCCTCCCTCAAGCATTTTGTATAACCAGAATAGAGTTGAATCAATATCAGAATTTCTCACACTTTTATGAAAAGCTGATATAAGTTGATACCTATCATCCCCTGTTCTGTCATAAGCAGTTATCTTATTTTGTATTATATCCTGGATAAATTCCTTATCTATTTTTTTGTTTTTATCATATACATTAAAAATGATCTCAACCAGATTCAACAATCTTCTTGCATCTCCATTACTGTAATTTATAATAATGTTATTTATATCTTCAGATAAATTTATTTTAATCCCTGTTTCTCTTTTTATAAATCCAATTGCCTTGCTCAGGATGCTTTTCAAATCTTTTGTTTTTAAAGGAAGTAATTCTAATATTTTTATTCTTGAAAGTAGTGCTCTATTTATTTTAAAAGCTGGGTTTTCAATTGTAGTCCCAATGAGTATAATATTTCCTCTCTCAACATATGGTAAAAATGCATCCTGAGTATGTTTGTTGAAATGATGAATTTCATCCACAAAAATAACCAGAGGTTTCCCCTCTATCTTTTTTACTTCAACGGATTTTACCATTATTTTTCTAATCTCACTTATTCCTGAAATTGTTGCAGAAAATTCAATTGATGGGAATTTTAACTCATTTACTAAAATTCTAGAGAGGCTAGTTTTACCAGTTCCTGTAGGCCCCCAGAATATTATAGAATTTAGTTTTCTGTTTTTAACAAATGATGTTATGATTTTATTTTTGTCAGTCAAATGTTCTTGTCCTACAAAGTTATTTAAATTTAAAGGTCTGAGCTTATCAGCTAAAGGGAATATATCTTTCATTTTATCTAAAGTAATCAATCCCTGATTCAAATAGTTTCTGATCTTTATTTCCCGGGATGTTTTTTGAAATATTATTACCAGCTCTTTCTGAATGGCACATTTTCCCAAGCACCCTGCCATCTTGGCTTGTTATTCCCTCAACTGCATTTAAAGAACCATTCGGGTTAAAATTAATATCCATGCTTGGATCCCCATTAAAATCAACATATTGAGTTGCGATTTGCCCTGATTTTATCAATTTATTCATTAATTGTTTGTTTGCTACAAACCTACCTTCACCGTGAGAAACCGGTATTGTGTGAATGTCTCCAATATGTGAATGAATAAACCATGGTGATAGGACAGATGTTACTTTTGTTCTTACCATACACGAAGTATGTCTGCCTATTGTATTAAAGGTTAGAGTTGGGCTCGTTTCATTTATCTCAATTATCTCACCGAAAGGTAAGAGCCCTAATTTTATTAAAGCCTGAAATCCATTGCAAATACCCAAGATTAAACCATCTCGCTGCTTCAAAAAATGCATAACTGCATCTTTTATATCAGGATTTCTGAATACTGCTGCAATAAATTTCCCTGAGCCTTCTGGTTCATCGCCTGCACTAAACCCTCCAGGGATTATAATTATTTGTGAGTTATGAATCTTATTCTCAAGTTCCTTCAGGGATTTGTTAACATATTCTGGGTTTAGGTTGTTAAATACAAAAATATCAACTATGCTTCCTGCTTTTTCAAATGCTTTTGCAGTATCATACTCGCAATTTGTTCCAGGAAACACAGGTATTAAAACTCTTGGTTTTACAATTTTATTTGAAGCTCTTTTTGTATTTCTTTTTAAGAAACCAAGGGATTCAGCATTTTTGCTGATTTTTTTGTTATTTTTTGCTTTTGTTGGGAAAATATTCTCAAAAGGTTCTTTCCAGGCTGAGATTATCTCTTCTATGGATATTTCAATTCCATTTATTTCGATTGTTTTTCTTTTTTGAGTTTTCCCTAGATTCTTATAATTTATACCCTTGAACATCTTATTTATATTCTCTTTTTTATCAACTTCAAGTAATATTGACCCATAGTCAGGAGATATCAATGAATATATATTTTGCTTATCTTTAAATTTGAATCCTGTTTTATTTCCAAAACTCATTTTACTTAACGCCTCAGAAAGTCCTGCTTCTTTTACTGTTTGAGCTGATAATATTTTTCCATTTTTTATAAGTTCTGAAATCCTTCTGTAATTTTTCTTTAATACATTAAAATCAGGTAATTCATATTTATCTCTTTCAAGCTTGATATAAATGATATAATTATCCGGTTTTTTAAATTCAGGAGATATTACTCTATTAACATCAACGGTATCAACAGCAAATGCAATGAGAGTAGGAGGTACATTTAGGTTATTAAAAGTTCCTGACATACTATCTTTTCCACCTATTGCAGCAAGATTGAGCTCTTTCATCACGTAATATGCACCTAAAAGTGCACTAAAAGGCTTACCCCATTTTTTAATCTCATTCCCAAGTTTTTCAAAATATTCCTGAAAAGAGAAACGGATAGTTTTATAATTTCCACCAGTAGCAACTATTTTTGCAATAGCTTCTATTATTGAATAAATGGCTCCATGAAAAGGGCTCCACTTTGATATCTTTGGATTAAAACCAAAACTCATGATTGTTCCTGTTTTTGTAGTTCGAGGAAAAACAGGGATTTTTGCAACCATTGCTTCAATAGGAGTCAATTGATATTTACCACCAAAAGGGAGAAATACACTTCCTGCTCCTATTGTACTGTCAAATCTTTCTACCAATCCTTTTTGGCTGGCTGTGTTTAGTTCTCTTATTTTTTCTAACCATATTTTTTTTAAATCAGGGAATTGTTTTTTAACACATTTTGGTGTTTTTTTAAAAAAGTTATTCTTTTTATAAGGAGCAGATACAAATACATTAGCCTTTTTTCTTATTCCATTCGTATTAATAAACATTCTACTTAAGTCAACAATCTTTTTACCTCTCCAGAACATTTTTAACCTCTTTTCTGATGTCACTTTTGCAATTTCTACAGCTTCAAGGTTTTCTTCAGAAGCATACTTTATGAACTTTTCAGCATTCCGTTTCGAGACAACTACTGCCATTCTCTCCTGTGATTCTGAAATTGCTAAGTCAGTCCCATTAAGCCCCTTATATTTAACAGGGATTGAATCAAGATTAATTTCAATTCCTTCTGTTAGTTCTCCAACTGCTACTGATACTCCACCCGCTCCAAAATCATTACTCTTTTTTATGATTTTAGTTACTTGAGGGTTCCTGAATAAACGTTGTAGTTTCCTCTCTTCTGGAGGGTTTCCCTTTTGAACTTCAGCACCTGCTGTTTGCAAAGATTTTTCAGTATGTGTTTTTGAAGAGCCTGTGGCTCCACCGATTCCATCTCGTCCTGTTTTACCCCCAACTAAAATTATTGAGTCTCCTGGTTCAGGTTCCTTTCTTATAATATTTTTTCTAGGAACAGCTCCAATTACAGCTCCAACTTCCATTCTTTTAGCAATATACCCCTCATCATATATTTCGGAAACCATTCCTGTTGCTAAACCAACTTGATTACCATAAGAGCTGTACCCATTAGCTGCTTCAATTGTAATTTTTTGTTGTGGGAGTTTCCCCGGGAGTGTCTCTTCCATTTTTCCCCTCGGATCTCCACTACCTGTTACTCGCATTGCCTGAAAAACGTATGAACGTCCTGAAAGAGGGTCTCTTATAGCACCTCCCAGACATGTGGCAGCTCCACCAAAAGGTTCTATTTCTGTAGGATGATTGTGAGTTTCATTTTTAAACATAATAAGCCATTCTTCTTTTTTGCCTTCAATTTCTACATCTCTTATAATGCTGCATGCATTTACCTCTCCTGATATCTCTAAATCTTTTAATCCACCCTTTTTATGCAGTTCTTTTGCATTTATTGTAGCGATATTCATAAGGGTGATGCCCTCATTTTTATAAATAGACTTATATGATTTCAGATATTTTTTGAAAGCTTTTTTTATAGGAATACTGAATATGGATTTTTCAATATGTACTTTTTCAATTTTTGTGTTGAAAGTTGTATGTCTGCAGTGATCAGACCAATATGTGTCAAGAACTTTTATTTCTGTTATTGAGGGGTCCCTTTTTTCATCTTCTTTAAAATATTTTTGACAATACAATATATCATCAAATTTCATTGCAAGGTTCAACTCTTTTCTGAGAGTTTCGAGTTCGCTTTTGTTTTTATCTATAAAACCTGTTAATACTATAACATCATCAGGAACTTTAAAATCAATTTCTAAATTTTCAGGCTTCGCCAGACTTGCTTCTCTTGAATCAACTGGATTTATTAGATATTTTTTTACTTTTAAAATTTTATGTTCCGTCAAATCTCCATTTAAAACATATACTTTAGCTGTGTGAACTATTGGTTTTGATTTTTTTGTTGTGATTTGAATGCATTGAGCTGCAGAATCTGCCCTTTGATCATATTGGCATGGAAGATATTCAATGGCAAATACTATTTCATTTTTTTCTCTTTTAAACCCCTCAATATAAACCATATCAACTGGAGGTTCCGAAAAAATTGTTCCAATCGCTCTTTTAAATTCCTTTTCTGTTATCCCGGAAATGTCATATCTGTTTAAGATTCTTATGCTATTTAAATTTTTTATATTTAGATTTTTTTCCAGGTTTTTCAAAAGGGTTTTAGCTTCAATAGCATATTCCTCTTTTTTTTCAACATAAATTCTCTTTATTTTACTCATAAATGTTTAATTTAATTATATAGAAAATTATAACACATTATAAATTTGTATTGAAATTCAAGATTATTAATACCTTTTGTAGTTATATAAAAATGTATAATTTATTTAAAATATAGAATGATTATTTTAATTTAAGATCTCTATTTTTTCCCCATTTCTTCAAGTTGTTTTGCGTATTCTTCTGCTTGAGCTTTCTTTTTTCTTAATTTTTTGAATTGTTCTATCATCTCAGTATATTTTGCATCCCATTCTTTACTCTTTAATGGTTCAGATACTTTTTTCTGAAGATAAAGTAAAGCCTTATAAGACCATGGGAATGGATCTAATGGATCAAATTCAGTGGATTTATCAAGTGCAGCAAACCCCTTGGCAATAAGTGGACGCCTCTCTTCGCCTGTCATCATATCACGTTTTGTCTGATAACTTTTGTTCCAGCAAACATGTCCAACTCTGTAATAAGCATCAGCCAATAATTTCTTCTGTTCCTCTGAGAAATTTTTACTCTCTTCTTCTGATTTTTTTATCAGTTCTTGAATCTCATCTTTCTTTGCTTCTAATTCTTTATTTGCATCCACAAAGGAGCCCAATTCTTCTAATTGTGTTGTTTTTTCCTTCATTAATTTTGCCTTAGCTTCTTTTGGCAAGGACCTATTCTTCTTTAGTACATTTTCAATAAAATTTTTAATTTTTTCCATATCTGCAATTTTTTGCTCAATTTTTTCAACCCCTTTCTGGAGCTCTAGTATTTCAGGATTCATAATAGCGTAAATTCTTTTTTCATGATATTTTATTGCTTTATCCCATTGTCTTGAATCTCCATAATACTGTGCTAAGAATAGATATGTTTGATGGTTTTTAGGATCCATCTCAATTGGTTTTTTATACATCATTTCAGCTTCAGAAAGTCTCCCATGATTTAAATAAAAACGAGCTAAAGTATAATAAGATTGAGGATTGGTTTTGGCATTCTCTAAGATAGTTAGATAGCATTTCTCACTTTCTTTATAATAGTTTTCCCTCTCTTCTTCGCTCTCTGAAGCTGATGATATTTTATCATAAATATCACCAAGAGCTAAAACAATTTTCTCATTATTTAGATTTGCATCTGTAAGTTGCTTTTTGTATCTGTTAGAAAAATATTCTTTTATTTTTTCATTAAATTCCAGATCTCCCTTTTCTTCTATTTCTTTTTTCTTGTTACTCAGGCTAATACTTAACCTTTTTTGTAGATCTTCTATCTCTAACTTAATTTTTTCTTTTGCTTCAGGTTTAGTCTCTTGCTCAGCTGTTTTTTGTAACTCTTCAATATTATTGCTATACATCTGGTTTGTCTCTTTTATGATCTTCTGTTCAATAGGCTTATACTTTAAATCAATCTCTTCTTTGATTTTATCTTTCTTTCCTTGATTTACACTATCTATTGCTTTATTTCTTAAACTTTCAGCTTTTTTATCAGAAATTTCTCTTGCTTTAAGTAAAAATCCTAAAGCCTTTTTACCATTTTGTTTGTTTCTTTCTGTAGTCTTTGAAGGGCTGTAAAGTAAAGCATAACTCGAGCCGAGATAGAAATATGTCACTTTAAGGTTAGGATTCAATTTCAAAGCTTCCTGGTACTCATTGATTGCTTTTTTATATTTTTCCTCTGTATAAAATTTGTTTGCTTTTTTTAGGTGATTGTTTGCTTTCAAGTTATCTAGCTTTAGCTTTTCACATCCGGAAAAACTAGTTATAAAAAATGCAGCTAAAATTAATACTAATACAATTAACAAAGTTTTCTTCATAAAATCCTCCTCTTATATTATAAAATACTTTATAGTTTAATATTTAAAAAAAGTCAAGTTAATTTAAAAATAAATTATCTAAAAACCAAACTTTAATCAATTTTATAAAACCACATTAAAAACAGCCACAGGTCCTGAATGTAAGGGATAAGTTTATTATTTAAGTAAATTTTAGTGGTTTCCTGATTTTTTACTAATTCAAATATCTGATATAGTTCTTCCACATCTTCAGGATAGAAACTAACATATATTTTATAAAAATCACCTTTACCTTGATCCATAAAATATTTATTTTTCTTAGCAATTTCAACTGCTTTCTCATAATTTTTTGACAAATGTTTCTGAAATCTTATTGTAATTTTAAAATCCCTATTTGATTTTTTTGGATTTAGAATATTCCATAATTTTTCTTCTTGGATTATTTTTTTTGCATCCATATTTTTATTTTAATACAAAAAAGAGAAAATTTGAAGGGAAAATAATATAGAAATTCATTATTTTTTTACAAAAAGTTTATTTTAACAATTGAGGTGTCAATTATTTTTTCTCCCTTATTAGCAAAACCAATAAGATATTTTTCACTATTTATCTTATTTATGATCTTTCCCTTGCCAAAAATAGGATGTTCAATATACTTTTCTTCCTGTTCTGGTATTTCTCTTACCGCTATCTCCTTATGTGAAATGTAATGAATAAATTCATCAGTTGAATAAACTGATTTATATAGTTTATAATTTGTATCAAATAGAAATCTTGAGGGTCTTTCTGAGCCTAATGAAATAATTAATTGATTGATTGCCCTTGTTGAAGCTACATAAAATAATCTTCTCTCTTCTTCAATTTCTGATCTCCCTTTTCTAAGAAAAAAAGGCATATATGAGCTGTTTACTCCTGCAACTATTACTGTCTTGAATTCCATTCCTTTTGCATTATGCATTGTGAGAAGATAGGCTTTTTCTTTTATTTTTTCTTTCTTTTCATTTGAATTAAGAGAAATTGTATCTAAAAGATCTGAAAATTCACCTTTTTTATTCATTAGTTCCCATTTTTTTATAAAAGCTATTAATTCTTTTATATTTAATACTTTGCTTTCTTCACCCTTACTTTTCAAAAAATCAATATAGTTTGAATGGTCTAAAACAAGTTGTAGGATTTCTGAAAATGAAAATTTTTTCTTGTTTTTATTTATATCAAATACTTTTTTAAATAAAGTTTTTGCATTGAATTTATCAGGATAATATCTTTTTAATGTTGCAAATAAAGATAAATTTTGCTCTCTTGATTTTTTGCTTAATAAATCAAGGGATTTAGACCCAATTCCAAGAGGTAAAAAATCCATTATTCTAATGAATGAAATATTATCATTTATATTTATTGACAATTTTAATAGAGCAATACTATCTTTAACTTCTTTTCTATCAAAGAATTTTATGCCTTTAATAATTTTGAATTTTATATTCCTTTTTAAAAATTCAGATTCAAATGCTAGAGATTGCGAATTTATTCTATACAAAATAGCGACAGGGAGGATTTCAGGTTTTATCTGATTGAGTTTTATTATAAGATCAGCCACTTTTTCAGCTTCATCTTCTTTAGAGGTTGAATTTAAAACATATACTATATTTCCATTTTTTTTTTCAGTCCACATTGATTTTTTTCTTCTATAAAGATTTTTGTTAATCAGGTTATTAGCAAAATCAAGTATCTGTTGGGTTGAGCGATAATTTTGTTCTAATTTCACGATCTTAGTACCTGGGAAATCATTCTCAAAATCTAAAAGAAAACGTATACTTGCTCCTCTCCATGAATATATTGCCTGATCCTCATCTCCAACAACAGTTATTTTATTATTCTTTTGTGCAATTAATTTTATTAATTCATATTGATTGGGGTTTGTATCCTGAAATTCATCTACAACCACATACTTGAATTTCATATTGTATTTCAATTTTATATTCTCATGACTTTGAAGTAATTTAACAGCAAAAGATATTAGGTCTTCATAGTCCCATACTTTATTTTCTTTTTGAAATTTATAGTATAATGAGAAAATTTTGATCTCATCGTCATCAAAGCCTTTATCATACAGGCTATCAGTGTTGTTTGGGTAGCCTAAATTCATTTTTGACGAATTGATTTTCAGCCTTATGCTTTCTCGCATATCATTTGTAAAATAATTAAAATTTTCTTTTATAATGTTTTCAATTATCTTTTTTTGATCTCTGTCGTCTATTATTTGCCATTCGCTGTCAAACCCCTGGGCATCCCCTGATTCTCTGAGAATTCTTAATCCGAGAGAATGGAAAGTCGAGATGTTAAACAGATTTGGGTCAATTCCAGTTAAGGATTTTATTCTGTTCTTCATCTCATTTGCTGCTCTATTTGTAAATGTTACTCCAAGAAGATTGAAAGGGGAATAGATTTCTTTTTGTACTAGATAAGCAATTTTATGAGTAATTACTTTTGTTTTACCAGATCCAGCACCAGCAATGATAAGTAAAGGTGAATCAAATAATAGTATTGCCTCTTTTTGATCAGGATTTAAATTTTCAAATAATTTATTTTCCATTTATGTTTCTTATTAATGGCACAAACCTAACAGGTATCAAATCTGTTCTCTTCAGATTACCTTTTATATC
Organism: Candidatus Aminicenantota bacterium; assembly: GCA_030612495.1. GTDB lineage: Bacteria > Acidobacteriota > Aminicenantia > UBA2199 > UBA2199 > JAUWNT01. Next base: position 560 of record JAUWNT010000056.1, on the reverse strand, counting down.
TTTCTCAATCAAGATCAATTCTTGAACATTTGAAGTATAGCTGACTGGTATAACCATTCTTCCGCCAACAGCTAATTGTTCAATCAATGGAGGAGGAATGTGATCTGGAGAACAAGTTACAATTATCCCATCATAAGGTGCATATTCTTTCCATCCTAAATATCCATCTCCAATTTTAAACTTAATGTTTTTATAGTCAAAAGATCGAATGAGTTTTTTGGCTTTCAAGGCTAGATTTTTTTTTATCTCTATTGTGTACACATTTTTTACTAATTGAGCCAATATAGAAGCCTGATATCCTGAACCTGTCCCAATTTCAAGGACTTTTTTATTGTATTCAGGAGCTATAATATAGGTCATGATTGCAACAATGTAGGGTTGAGATATTGTCTGATTTTCATCAATTGGAAGTGGATAATCTCCATAAGCCATGTGCCTTAATTCAGGCTTCACAAATAAATGTCTTTTTACTTTATAAAATGCATTAAGTATTCTTTTATCAGTAATCCCTCTTTCAAGTATTTGCTTTTCAACCATATTTTTTCTTAGAATAGTGTAAT
>JAUWNT010000017.1 GCA_030612495.1 Candidatus Aminicenantota bacterium | reverse complement strand
TATTGGTTTTTTCAAGAAAATCATCAATTTCTTTTTGTGTAATCTTTAATTGTTCCTGTTCTGCTTTATATAAAACGGTTTTGTTTTCAATAAAAAAGTCAAATATTCTTGAATTTAATTTATCATCTTTTTCTAAATTTGCTAGATCTGAGTGATAGTTATTAATAAAGTTCTTTAAGTCTCTATTAAAGTAACTTTTATTATTAACCTTTAAAATTAATTTATCTTTGATTGTTTTATGCTGCTTTATACTTTCTTCTCTTTTTTCTTTTGTTTTATTAGCATTATCTTTACAATTGAAGTGCAACAAAATAATGAATATAAATAATAAGTATTTTAATCTTTTCATTTTCTCTGATTATATAATATTTTCGTTATGCTTTCAAATATTTTGATTGAATTATAAGAAACCTACATGAAACAGGTGTCGTTGCCTCACACAAAAATATTCACCTTTAAGTTTTAAACGACAATTTACAAAAGTTTGTTGACATTAGAAATCTTTTATATCAATATAATATTATACATAACAATATAAAAATGAGTTATAAGCTTAATAACGTATGGAGAATCAAATGAAAAATTTAAAAAAAAGGTGGGGGGAATTTTTTAGCATTATTTTCGGCCCATGGACGGTCGTGTTAATTGCTAGCGTCGCATTGCTCTTTATATTTTCGGTTGGCCAAACAAATACAACTATTAGATCCCTATTCTTTGTCTTAATTACTATCGCTTCAGCAATTCTCGGTGGTCGTATTACAAAAAATTGGGTTGATATAACTGAAGGGGGTATTGTGATTTCTCGTGGTAAATCTGCAGTACGTAGTCTCAAATTACTCTTACGTAATATTTCTGCACTTGAGCAAAGGGTGAAAAAATTCGAGGACAGGACTGATGAAATAGAAAACCATCCTGAAGTTACAAAAAGAAATTACGAGGAAATTATAGAGATATGCAACTTGTTAGAAGAAGAGGCAGTTAATTCTATTGAAAATTGGACGGATATTATCCCTGAAGCTGATATTAAAACTCAAATAGGTGTTATTAGTGAATTAAGACACTCTTTAAAAAAAAAAGAAGATGAGTTAACAGAATTAAACAATGAATTGAACGATACCAAAGATAGATCGGAGGAAGATAACAAGAAACTTGAGGCAAGGGTAAAGGAAAAGGTAAAGGAAAAGGAATATATAAGTTTTCTGATAAAAGAAATAGCGAAACTAAATGTTTTAGGCGCTTCGAACGGTATAGGTGGAGCTGTTAGCTTCCCGCATACTTATGATTATGATGTTATTGATATCTCAAAAAAAATCGATGAGGATCTTTCAAAATATATCAAAGACTACAAACCAAAAGGATAAAACCCGGAGCTCCGGAGTATATTATGATTCAAATATCTGTCAGATTCAGAAATAAATTCAAGAAAATAATTTTAGTATTTATAGAAATAAATTAAAGGAGTGAAGAAAAATGACAAAAAGAGTTTATATTGTATTGGGTTTATTAGTATTATTAAGCGGAATTACATTTGGAAAGGTTGTTGCAACATTAAGTGAGGTGATGAAACCATTACAGATCGTTATTGATGAGGATCAGCTATATGTAATAGAAAAAGCAAAGATATATATCTATTCTTTAAAAGACTACAAATTTATAAAAATGTTTGGTAAGCCAGGTGAAGGTCCCGGAGAGTTTAATTCTATTACTTCTATTATACCATTTAAAGGCAGCATTCTTGTTAATAGTCTTGGGAAAATCTCCTATTATAAAAAAAATGGTAGCTTAATAAATGAAAAAAAAATAGATAGTAGTTTTGCTACAGGAGGTTTGAATTTGTATCCTTTAAAAAGAGGTTTTGTAGGAAATAGAACAACTATGAAAGAAAAAGTTCTTTATAAAACAATAAATTTATTTGATTCTGATTTTAAGAAAGTAAAAGAGTTAAATGAAATGTTGGCAGCATCAAAAAATAAATTCAATTTACTTTCAAAATCATTTTTTTATCAAACATACAGGAATAAGATATTTATAAGTTCTAAAACCGGATTAAGTATTGATGTATTAAATGATAAAGGAGAAAAACTGTATATCATTAATTATCAGAACTATAAAAGAAGGAAATTTAATGAAGAAACTATAAGGGAGAAAATGAAAAGGAAAAATAAACAAAAATATGAGATATTAAAAAACCGTTTGAAATTTCCTGAATTTTATCCTGAAATTCTTAAATTTTTTATTTCGGATGAGAAACTATATATAGCAACATGGAAGTGGGAAAATAAAAAGATTGAATTCTTTATTTTTACTATAAAAGGGAAACTTCTTAATCATACATATATACCACTTTTTTTCAATGATGGAATGTTCCCTTATCCACATCCGTTAACAATAAATAATAACAATTTATATCAAATAGTTGAAAATGAAGATACTGAAACGTGGGAATTACATGAAAATGTAATAAAATGAAAAATGAGATGCACTTAACGAGGCTCAGCAAAATGGTATACAGAAAAGACTGTAGATTCATTAATTTTTGAAATTACAACCGCAGTTAATTTAGCAGACGAAGTTGAAAAATCAATAATTCAATTAATTTGTGAAAAATAATAAAATTAATGGATATAAGATATAGGAAAATATAAATAGAATGTTATACATCAAAATTTAAAAATGGCAATTCGATATAAAAGAAAAGATAATGAAACCCCCAAATATTTGAATAAAATATCAGCTGGAAGAAAAATACTAAACATTATCAAAGGTGTAAATACTTATAGTTTCAATAATGATGAGATTAATTCTAAAGATGAAGCAAGGTTAATTGAAGATTTTTTTCAAATCATAAATTACTCGAGATATTATATTAATAAAAAAATCGATGCCATTGAAAGAAAAATAATGACATTTGACTTATCACAAATCATTAAAGAACTTGATGAACTTGTATTTTGGGTGTTCGGTGCGCGAAAGGAAGAAATATTTCAAGATAATGGGCAAAAAGTAGATTTGTTCATGGCTATCTTTGATATTATAAGAAAAACAAATGATCAAATCATAAAAACATCAAAAAAGTATGAAAAATAGAAGTGCACTTTTGAATTTTAAATCTGCAAAAAATGTTCAATAAAGATTTAAATTGAAAAAAGCTTTGCAATTTAACTTACAAGGTAAATTTATAAAAGAATTTAATAGCTCAAGTGAAGCGGCCAAATACCACAATGCAAAACGTCAAGCTATTAGTTTGTCATGTAAGAACTGGGAACGTACATGTATGAATTATTTCTTTCGTTATAAAGAGGATATTCCGGATGATATTTATAAAATAATAATAAATGACAAATGTAATAAAAGAATCGAAGAATATAGAATTCCGTTGAAACTAATGTCTACTAAACAATATAAGAAAAATTTGATCTTAAACAGGTCAGTAATTCAATATGATATTCATGGCAAATTTGTTCAAGAATTTATTTCTATTGAGGCTGCTATTAAAAGTATAGATGGAAAGTTGAAGGGCCTATTAAATTGTATTTATGGCAAATGTAAAACATACAAGGGATTTCAGTGGAGGTTTAAAGAGTTAAATGAAAACGAAAAAGTGCAAATTAATAGTGTAGCACCAATCATAAAAAAAATAAGGCCAATTGTTCAGTTTGATAAACACAGTCATTTTATAAGAGAATTCCAATCTATTATGGACGCTGCTATCTTTATGAATACAGAACCGGGAACTATCCATCAATGCTTAAGGAGATTAATAAAAACACATATGGGATTTCAGTGGTTTTTTAAGGATAAAGTTACCATTGATGGAAGAATACAGCCAATTCCAAAGGTGAAAAACAAAACCAAGATCGTTAAACAGTATGATCTCGATGGAAACTTTATAAAAAAATATAATTCCAGAGAAGACGCAGCAAGGGCTATAAACAAAACTCCGGATTATATAACAAGAGTTGCTTCTGGATTAGTAAGACATTCAGAATATATATGGGAGATATATTGGGAAGATTGAGGAATCGAGACTGTATTAAAGTATTTTCTGATTTTTATCTGTAAAAAATAGGGGCAAATACCATTTATTAATAATGATTTTGATGAAATTGAAGGGGTTCAAGATTTTGAACCCCTAATTGACATAAAAAATTCTATATGCTCTAATAGATAATATAAAAATGAGTTATGTTTCAGAGGCAGGGATGTGAGTAAATATCCAAAACATGATCGGGAGTATTTCTATAAATTCGCATCGATGGATACTGCTCGTTTAATTTTGGAAAACAAAAATTTTAGATATTCATCACCAGTCAGTTTCAATGATCCATTTGATATACAAACTGAACTATATTTTAACTTTGATATTGCAGATTTGCCTCGTTTATTTGCAGATGAAGTAGATGCGCTTGTATGTGGCCGGAAAGTCGCGTCACTTAATGATACAAGCGATTGGTATAAGACTATCGTCATGTTACAAGAACAACATCAAAAAGGTAATTATAAGCGAGAACACTTAGACGTTTTTGTTAAACAGTCAATGCATAATCTCCCTAATTTGATAGAAGATACTAGAAAAAAATATAACGAGAATTGGAGAAAATTATTAAAAAGGATTAAGGTATTCTGCGTTTCCGAGCATAACCAAAGTATTCTTATGTGGTCGCACTATGCTAAGTACCACACTGGAGTTTGCTTTAAATTAAAAGTCATGCCTGAAAAAGACAATCCGCTATGCTCTGCAAAGGAGGTTAATTACCTCCATAACCCACCATCTTTCTTTAGCGTTGAGGAGTGGATTGATTCAATCATTTTGAATAAAGAGGTGGCGATTACAAATCTTTTTCGCCGCTATCCATTAGCGAAATCAGATATATGGGATTATGAGAAAGAATGGAGAGTATGGGCGCCGTTTGAAGAAGATGGTAATAGCTATCTAGATATTCCAATAGTTGAGGGAGAAATTGATGCCATATATTTTGGTGTCAATGCTGACCCTAAATTAGTTAAAGACCTAATAACCATTGCAAAAGGAAGAGGCGTTGATGTTTTCTTCCGTTCGGAAAAAAAAATCAAGCAATATGGGCTTAAATACATTGAAATATAAAAAAAGTCGGAAGGAGGAAATATGGAATATCTAAAAATACTAACCACTATCGTGTTAGCAGCTTTTGGATGGGTAATAGCGAATAATTTTAATTCTAAGCGTGATTCAAAAAATAGAAAGAGAGAAATTATTCTACCTTTCCTAATACAAAATTATCAAGTATTAACACACGATATATGTATGAGAAAACCAGATGCTGACCTAGCCGAAAAACTAGAAAAATTAATATCTGATATTCAACTTTTCGGTAGCTCAAAACAAGTAAAATTAGTTAGGCGTTTAGCAGAAGATGCCACAAAAAAGGAAGATTATGGACTTGATCTTTTAGTAAATGATTTAAGAAATGAATTGAGAAAAGAATTAAATTTGTGTGAAATAAAAGGAAATGTTATGTGGTTTAGAAAAAAAAATTCCTAACAACTCATTTCACTAATATTTTATCAGGATTAAAAAAGGATTTTTCTATGGTGTAATTTGAAAAAAAATCCATAAATTGTTAATATTATTTTTAATATATCTAAAGGGGAATTGTTTTGTCGATTAATGATTATTTGAAAAGCGTTAAAAATCTTTATAAAGGTGGAAAAGCAACAGAACACAGTTACAGAGGAGACCTAAAAAAACTTATTGAGAATTTAGTACCAGGTATTAATGCAACAAATGAACCCAAAAGGATAAAATGCGGAGCTCCTGATTATATTATAGAAAGAAAAAAGATCCCTGTTGGATACATCGAGGCAAAAGATGTTGGTGTTGATTTAAATACTTCTGAAAAAACTGATCAGCTGAAAAGATATAAAAACAGTTTAGACAATTTAATTCTCACAGACTATCTGGAATTCAGAATTTTTAAATATGGCCAGAAAGTAACTACAATTAAAATCGCTGTGATTGAAAATGGTAGGGTAGTTCCTATAATAGATAGTTTTGATTCTTTCATTACTCATATAACCGATTTTTGTTCTTTTTCCGGCCAGACAATTAAGTCCGCTGAAAAACTAGCCAAGATGATGGCCCAGAAGGCCCGTATGATGGAAGAAGTGATTTTTAAGGCAAGTTAATACTGAAGATGAAGATAACACCTTAAAAGAGCAATTAGAGGCATTTCAGAAGATCCTTATACATGATCTCTCGGAAAAAGATTTTGCAGACATTTATGCTCAGACAATTTCTTATGGATTATTTGCAGCAAGACTCCATGATGAAACCCTGGAAGATTTTTCAAGAGAAGAAGCACTTTTTCTTGTTCCAAAATCCAATACTTTTTTAAGAAATCTTTTTTCTTACATTGCAGGTCCGGATCTTGATATAAGAGTAATCTGGATCGTTAATGATCTTGCTGACATATTCCGGGCAACAGATGTTAATGAGCTGATAAAAGATTTTGGAAAAGCGACACAGCAAATTGATCCGTTTATTCATTTTTATGAAACGTTTCTTGCAGAATACGATCCTAAGTTGAGGAAGAGTAGGGGCGTTTACTATACTCCGGAACCGGTTGTAAATTTCATAGTAAGAGCCGTAGATGATATTTTAAAGACTGAATTCAACTTACCTCAGGGCCTTGCTGATACAAGCAAAATTGAGATCAAAACTGAAGAACCTGGCCATAATAAAAAAATTAAGAAAAAGATTCACAAAGTTCAGATACTGGATCCTGCGACAGGGACAGGGACATTCCTTGCAGAAATTGTTAAGCAGATTTATAAGAAGTTTGAAAATCAAAAAGGGATATGGTCTAGCTATGTAGAAAATGAATTGTTACCCCGCTTAAATGGGTTTGAGATCCTTATGGCCCCTTACACAATGTGTCATTTGAAACTTGAAGTACTTCTGAAGCAGACTGGATATAAACCGAAGGATGAAAACAAACAACAAAGACTAAGAGTATTTCTTACAAACAGTCTTGAAGAAGCACATCCTTATTCAGGAACCCTTTTTGCAAGTTGGTTATCAAAAGAGGCAACAGAGGCAAATACTGTTAAGAAAGAAACACCAGTGATGATAGTTTTAGGGAATCCGCCCTACAGTATAAGTTCAACTAATAGAGGAAAATGGATATTAGGATTAATTAAAGATTACAAAAAGGATTTGAACGAACGGAATATTCAACCGTTATCTGACGATTATATTAAATTTATCAGATACGGACAGCATTTTATCAATAAAAATGGAGAAGGAATATTAGCCTACATTTCAAATAACAGTTTTATTGATGGAATTATTCACCGCCAAATGCGAAAAGATTTATTAGAAACTTTTGATAAAATTTATATTATTGACTTACATGGTAATTCAAAGAAAAAAGAAGTGTGTCCTGATGGGAGTAAAGATGAAAATGTATTTGATATTCAGCAGGGCGTATCTATAAATGTTTTTATTAAAAAAAAGAAAAATCACGCACAGGTTTTCCATTACGATCTTTACGGAAAACGCAATGAAAAATATGAATTCCTTAACAATAACAATATTTCTTCTATTGATTGGAATGAATTAGAAAACAGAGAACCCGAGTTCTTTTTTATACCAAAAGATTTTGAAGTTGCTAATCAATATAGTAAAGGAATTTTGATTAGTGAACTATTACAATTATATTCATCAGGTATTCAATCAGAGTTTGATGAAATGGCATTCTCTGAAAATTTATATCAAGCAGGAATAAAACGCGATGATATTAGTTTTTTAACTATTGAAGATATAGTGAATAAATACAATTTAAAACAATCACAGAAAAAGAAGATTGAAAAAGCAAAATTTGATTTACATAATAATGAAGTTAATATATTTAGTATCCAGTATAAAGCCTTTAATATAAAAAAAATGCTTTATACAGGACAAACTAATGGATTAATGGGAAGACCAAGATATAGTTCTGTTAAACATATATTAAAAAATAATATTTCATTAATATTAATGCGTTCTTTAATTGATGCTCCAGAATATAATACAGTTTTTATCTCAGATAAACCGATTGATAAAAATTTTTATGGTTTCCAAACTTATTTTTTCCCCCTCTACCTTTACCCTGAAACGGATGACCTACAAAAGTTAAAAAGCTCACCCACACGCAGACCTAATCTTAACTCTGAAATCGTCCAGATAATCGCAGACAATCTCAAACTAAAATTCACTCCCGAAAAAGAAGAAGCAAAAAACACTTTCGCTCCGATAGATATTTTGGACTATATCTATGCAGTTTTACATTCACCTTCTTATCGTGAAAGGTATAAAGAATTTTTAAAGATCGATTTCCCCAGGGTCCCATATCCAGAGAACAAAAAAACTTTCTGGAAGCTCGTGAAACTTGGAGAAGATCTGAGGCAGATCCATTTGCTTGAAAGTCCGGTAGTTGAAAAATATATAACTTCTTATCCGGTTCAAGGAGATAATGTTGTTTCAAAAGTAAAATTTGAAGGCGAAAAAAAAGGTAAAGTTTGGATAAATGATACTCAATATTTTGATAAGGTCCCAAAAGTTTCCTGGGAGTTTTATATAGGCGGGTACCAGCCGGCTCAGAAATGGCTGAAGGACAGAAAACGTAGAGAGCTTTCTACAGAGGATGTTTTACATTATCAAAAGATCATTGTTGCTTTGTCAGAAACTGATAAGATAATGAAGGAGATAGATAAGGTAGGAGAGTTTTAGAAGTGATAGATATTAAATATATTCAGGCGGAGATAGACAGAGTAAAACATGTTAAAGCAATATTGAATTCACAGTCAAATAAGAAAGTAGTAGTCGCAGGACCAGGCACGGGCAAAACCTATCTTTTCAAAAAAATACTAGAAGGAAAAAAAAATACACTTACACTGACTTTTGTAAATTCCCTTGTAGAAGATTTATCTCTAGAATTATATGGAATGTCAGAGGTGAGAACCCTTCACAGTTTTGCTCGAAGTATTCTTAAAAGCATTAAAAGAAAAAATATTAATATTTCTCCAAAACTTTCTAAAGTAATAAAAAATGATGCTGAAATTTTAAAAGAGCAAGAAGTTGATTTTGATAAATTATTTCATAACAGAGACGATGAGAATGAGTTTATAAAATTCTATAAAAAACGGAGAGTATATTATGATTATTATGGGTATTCAGACATTATATTTGCTGCTGTGAAGTTTTTTGAGAAAGACAGAAGTATAATACCAACCTATGATCAGATTGTAGTTGATGAGTTTCAAGACTTTAATAAACTGGAGGTTTCGCTTATTGAATTACTCGCTGAAAAAAGCCCAATTCTGTTAGTAGGAGATGACGACCAAGCTCTTTATGAATTTAAAAGTGCTAGTACTCATCATATTCGCGAAAGACATAGTAAAGAAATGTCGGACTATGAGTCATTTAATTTGCCTTTTTGTGCTCGATGCACACGCGTAGTTGTTGATGCAACTAATGACATAATTGATGCTGCTAGGAAATCTGGTTTTCTAAATGGCCGTATTAATAAGCCCTATCTATATTTCGACCATGAAGAAAAAGATGAAGAAAGTGAAAGCTATTCAAAAATTGGCTACACGCAGATATTTGCATCACAAATTCCTTGGTTTCTTGTAAAGAAGATAGGTGAAATGGCAGAAGATATGAAAGGCAAGTTCTCAGTGTTGATTATTTCTCCTTTTAAAAAACAATCTTGTACAATAGCTGAAGCCTTAAAGGGGAAAGGTTTACATAATATTGAGTATGCAGTTAAAGATGAACCAGAAATATCCTTGTTAGATGGGATCAAACTCCTGCTTGAAGATAAAGAAGACAATCTTGGTTGGCGAATAGCTTCTAAATTTCTTTTAAATAAAGAAGAGTTTATTTCTTTATTGAAAAACACTGATTTATACCCAGATAAAAAGATTCATGAACTTATTGACCACAGTTATAAAAATGAAGTTAAGAAAATGCTTAAAGTTCTTAAAAATGTCAAGAATAACAACCCTGTTGATGATAATGATTTTGATGAGGTTTTGAAAAAAAATGAATTTGACACATATGGAAGATTAAAAGAAATTTTAAAGAAGGAAATAAATACTAACCTTCAGCGAATTGGAAACCCTGCAATTAGGAAAATACCAATTAAAGCAACAACAATTCAAAGTTCAAAAGGTCTTGAAGGAGACTTAGTATTCATTACTCATTTTGATAATCGGTACTTTGTAAAGAATGACGACAAAACTAAAATCACAGATCACGATATTTGTAGTTTTCTTGTAGCTTTGACAAGAACAAAGAAAAAAGTATATTTGATTTCATCTCTAAAGGAAGATCCTACATTTCTGAAATGGATCTCAAAGGATAGAATAGAAATTATCAACAATAAATTGATTGCAAAAAAGTATTAGCAATAACGTTAATTGTATCACTAGGGGTCAGGTCTTGTATTTTGCATTGTTAATTAAGATACTTTATGGTAATATTTTTTAAGTGATGTTATTGAAGCCAAAAGGGGTATAGAGATTTTGTTTATTTACATTATTCAACAGTCAGTAGGATCGCAAAAAAAATTAGTCTATCTACTTGACAATTAACTTCTAATGGATGACCCACAGAAACAGAAATAGGATTTCAAAGCAGTGGATTTTTTTTATTTGATTGAGGTCTGTTGTTTTAAGAATTCTTCTTGCATATGTTTTCTGAATATCTCAGGTAATGTTGAATATGATGTGATAAGATTTTCATATATGGGGTGATGGAATTCGATAGAATATGCATGAAGTGCCAGACGTTCAAAGCTTTTTGGGTTTCCATAAATCTTATCTCCTAATATGGGATTGCCTGAGAATGAAAAGTGAACTCGAATCTGATGTGTTCTGCCTGTGTGAGGGAAAACTTTTACAAAAGAGAAATTTTCAAATTCATATATTACTGAATATTCTGTTACTGAGTCTCTGCTATTTTCAATATCTTCATTTTGATATACTCTAAATCTATTTCTTCTTCTGCGATCTCTAAAGAAGTAAAAGAAGTAAGGGGTCAGGTCTTGTATTTTGCATTGTTAATTAAGATACTTTATGGTAATATTTTTCAAGTGATGTTATTGAAGCCAAAAGGGGTATAGAGATTTTGTTCATTTACATTATTCAACACACAGTAGGATTGCAAAAAAGATGAGTTATGCAAAAAACAAGACCTGACCCCAAGAATGCCATGCTTTAGTGATGATTCAACATTTAATAAATTTTCAAAATAATGGAGGGTGTAATAATGGTAAAACCATACAAATTAATAGTATTAGTTATATCTTTTTTATGTATTACAATTCAAAGTCAAACTCTTATTACTAATGTTTTTAAACCTTATCAATTATATGTAATTAATGAACAGCAATTTATTATCTTCGATAACAGTTCAGGTCTTTTATATTTTGATAAGAAAAATATAAATCCAATAAAAATTGGCTCTTTTGGACAAGGCCCTGGTGAATATGCTAAAAATTCAAAAATATTTATTTACAAAAGTAATATTGGTGTTTCAACAAGAGGAAAATTAATTTTATTTAATAAAAATGGAAACATAGTAAAAGAGATTAGGCATAATTTGCGTTTAAATAAAAATAAACTTGAAATTCTTAATAGGGGCAATAGATATTTAATAGATTTAGCTGAGACGAGATTTGACCGTAATGGTGGTACGTTTAAGAGAACGTATATTACAAATTTTAAATTTGACAAAAAGAAACTTTTATATGAATTCAAAATCCCCCTGCCAAACAAAGAGGTTCCTTTGTTTCGATATTATATAGCGTCAAAAACATTAGCTAATAAAATATTTATTAGCTGTGCTGAGGATAACGGAAGTATTATTATTTATAATGATAAAGGTATTAAAGAAAACCAAATATTATTTACAAAAGATAGTTTTTTGAAACCATCTAAAGAAATAATTTCTAAAAGAATGTCATTATATAAGAAAAAGGCTGGTGATGAATCTTTTTGGAAGGAAATTGAAAAACGTATAACAATACCAACATATTTGCCTTGTATTAAAGATTATTTTGTAACAAAAGATAAGATTTTTGTAAAAACTTATGAGATGGTCGGAAATAAATGTAAGTTTATTGTTTTTAATCACAAGGGAATGAAGTTGGGATCTGTTTGTTATCCAGATGCTGGGGATTTGTATTTTATTTTAAACAAGAATTACTACTATCTGGAAGAGGATGATAACGAAGAGTACTGGCTTCGTAAAATATAGGATACTATGTTGAGAGGGGGTCATTAATGACCCCAAGAATGCCACTCTGTTAAAGTTAAAGGATTTTGTAAAGGTGAGATGTGGAGATGGAAAATAGAAGTAAAATAAAATATCTTATTGTTTTTTTTTGTTTAAATTTGTTATAATTTTCAGGAAGGAGGATAATTTCTCCTTCTTGATCTTATTAAAGTGAGAAAAGAAATATATTATTTGATTTTATTTTTTACTATTTTTTTATTTTCATATTGTAATAGAAATAGTAGTTTAAGTTATAAATTGATCTCTCCTGAAATTAAATCTACAGAAATCATTTATCGTTCAGATAATATTCCCTTTGTTTCATGTCAAGCAAGGATTAAGAATAAGATAATTGCCATTGCAAATGATATTGTGTTAATAGATTTAGATAAAAAACAAGATAGAGTCATTTTTAAGAATGGGATAGGACCAGATCAAGTATATAAACCTTCTCGTTTAAGAATATATAATCAAGATATTTATATAAACTCTCTTTATCCATTAAACCATATCTTCAAAATATCAGGTATAGATGAAGAAATAAAATTAGAGCAAGTTAATTTTGGGATCAATAGTTTTGATATAGACGACCTTAAATTTATCTCTATGGACGCATTGGTTTTGGCTAATGTCTATTGGCCAGACCATTTAATAAAGATTTATGATTCAAAAAAGCATAGGATATTAAAAAAGATTGGGAAATCTAAAAAAGATAAGTTGATGATGAAATTTAATATAAATAAAGCTTCAATTTGTGTGGTTAAAGATAAATTATATATTATAGAGAGTATCGCACCTGAAATTATTGTCTTTTCTCTTAAAAAATATACAGTGGTTGAAAAAATAGTTCTTAATCCTCCTTTTTATAAACCTCATCCAAAAAAATATAAAGTAAACAAATATGATGATAAAGGCCATAAGCAATGGATGTCTTCATGGACTTCAATAAATAATATTTTAACTGATGATAAAGCATGGATTTTAATTAAGTATAAGAAAGGCTATGAACCACTATATTTTTATGAATTTATAGACTTAAAGAACAAACCTAATAGGTTATATATTCCCGAAACATCTAGTAACATATTCGAATTTAGTATAGAAAAAGATTTAATAAAAGTCTGGGCAACAAAATTAGATGGAGAGAATATTGAGTGGATAACAGAAAAATATTTGTAATCCTTTTAATAATTTTTTATTTTAAAAAAAAGATAAAAAAGATTGAAATTATTTAAAAAGTATGTATATTATAGGAAGAAAAAATATTAAAGTAATATTTATGGAGTATGGGTGTTTTTATTCATTAAGTAATAAATGCCTATTTATAATGGAAAGAAGAGAAAGTAAAAGAATTAAAAGGAGATCAATTTTAAAGATTAATGATTCACCTGCTATTCTTTTGGATTTTTCTAGAAAAGGGATCAGTTTTTCTATGAATAAAGCTCCAATAACCAGAGGCATTGATATTTTATTCAATATCGGTGATCAGACATTTAAACTTAAAGCAACTACATGCTGGATAAAGCAAAAAATAGCTTTGTCAAAGTCATTTGATATTGGAGCTTTTATAAGAGAAGCACCTGAAGAATATTATCAATTTGTTGATAACCTAAGAAATTAGCATTAAAAATTTATTGTTACATAAACTGATACTTATTCCGGAATATAGGAGTGAATAAGCCTTCCCAATAGAGGGGTTTTTATATAAATGGCTTTTTCCGGACAGATTTCCTGACAGCAAAAGCATCGTATACATAGTTTATAATTATATATTGGTTGTTTGTCCTTTTTTCTCCCGGACCAGTAAAGTGCTTTTGGTAAGACTGGGCACTGCTGTATACAGCTTCCACAGTTGACACACTGCTCATATATGATTACAGGTTTTGGAGTGATCAAGTTTTTTAAAAAAGGAGGAAAGCTCCTTGCAGAAACAAATTGAGATGGAGGCTTTCGAGTCACTTCAAAGCTCTTATTTATTAAACCTTTGATATCATCACCAACAATGGCAATTTCATTGTATAAATCAGTTCCAAGCCCGGATTCCCTTCCAAATTTCATATATGGGACAAATTCTGGTTTTAAATCAATGAGTTTACAAAATACGCTGTCCAGAGCCACTGGATCGTTTGAGAATAATAAGACTTTCATTTCCACTGGTTCTCCTCCCCTGGGCCCATTGCCTTGCATTGCTAAAATTCCATCCATAATATACAATCTTGGTTTCAAGAAATTATTGATATCCACCAATACTCTGGAAAAATCATAAATATCCGGCATTTTGACGTGGAACTCAGCTTTTTGTAAACCTGGTAAACAGCCAAATTGATTTTTCACAGCGCCTGTTATCCGTGTAAATCCATGGGTTTTCATTTTGGGAATGCTAATAATTCCATCAGCATCCACTACTCCTTTTGCCAATTCTAACTGTTTTGCTAATAGGGCATCCGGGTAAGAAATTTTTACTGCATTTCGAAAGTCTGCAAATTTAATGTTTAGATTGTCTGCTACTTTTTTAATTCCTGCTAAATGAGCAATACGTTCAGGTTTGCCTATGCCAGGTGAATCACCATAGAATATATTTGCTCCTGTGGATTTAAAAATCTCTCCTATTACTTTAAATACAATAGGGTGAGTAGTTACAGCTTTCTCCGGAGGGTCACCTGCCAGTAAGTTAGGCTTTAGCACAATTTTTTCCCCTGGTTTTGCAAAGCACGAAATACCGCCCAACAGATCAATTCCCCGTTTTACAGCTAAACTAACTTTTGCTTCATCATAATTATCACATTTAATAAGTGCTACTTTTGATTGAATCATTATTTCACATTTTTTCCGATTGAATTATAATATTGTAATAAATGTTTTCTTGCTAATCAAGTAAATAACTTTTTTAAATTGTGGATTTGATATGTTTGGCTTATTATACTAAAATTTGCATTGAGGAATAAGTTGAAAGAAAGAGTATTAAAATATGAAGCATCTGCTGGGTCTGGTAAGACTTATAAATTAACTTTAGAATTTCTTGTAAAATTATTTGAGATTTTTTATCTATCTCCTTTAAAAAATCTTCGTGAATGTGATATACAGAAAATCCTCAGTTCAATTTTAGCAATTACATTTACAAATAAAGCTGCTAATGAGATGAAGGAGAGAATACTTGATAAACTCAAAAAATTATCTTTGAGTCAAGAAGGCTTTAATTTATCAAATGAAAATAAAATATTTTTAGCAGATTTAAGCAAAGAGAGTAAAATCTCTGAAAATAAGATATTGGAACTTTCAAGTTTTATACTGGAAACTATAATTTCCAATTATAATGATTTTAATGTAAAAACCATTGATTCTCTTATGAGTTCAATTGTTCAGGTAATATCTCCTGATTTGAGATTACCCCCTAACTTTGAAATAGGAGTTGATGCATCAATAGATTTAAAGATAAAAGCGAGACAGTATATTGAATTTATTTGTGATAATGATTGGGATCTTATACAAGCATTTATGAATGATTTAAGAACTACTGAAAAGTTTAAAAAATGGAGAGTTGATGAGGAGATTATTGATCTTATAACTGCTTTCTATTCTATGTATTTAAGAAAGGATGTGACACATATAAATGGGGAGAGTTTTGAGGGTATAAAATCAAAATTTAATAGAAAATTCAAACTTTTTCGAGAGGAGTTAAAGAATTTATTTGCAGTTGTTACACAAGAGCCCTGTGATTCCTGTAAGAATAAATATCTTAATGGAAATGTCGTTAATCAGGGACTTATAAAAATAATGCATGATATGACTCATTCGGAAAGGGTAATAGAAAATCTTAATTTATTGGTTTCAAAATCCTTTTTTAAAAAAAATGATGCTTCTAAGTGTTTAAAACAAGATGCTTTGCCTGAATATGGAGAAAAATTTGTAAAGGCTTTTTATAAGGCAAAAAAGGAACTTTCTGATTTAATTTATGTTTCAAGTCTTTATAGAGTAATGAATTTTAGCCGTTTTTTTTATGGATTCTCTCAGTTCTGGTTAAAGGACAAAACAAAGATCTTTGTTGAAGAATTTTCCAGGACTATAAGAGACAGGATCAAGAGCTGGCAAGATTCTGCACTTCCATATATCTACCTGAAATTATCAGATCGTTTTTCACATTTCCTTTTTGATGAGTTTCAAGACACAAGTGAATTACAATTTAAAGCTCTGTCACCTTTGATCGATGAAGCATTATCTTCAAATGAAAAGGCCTCTTTTTTTATGGTAGGAGATAGAAAGCAGGCGATTTACAGGTGGAGAGGTGGAAATTCTGAATTGATGAATGAAGAAATTTTACGCAATGAGATTCTTTCTTTAAATTTAGCATCTGAAAGATCTTTTTCAAAGGAACTTGATAAAAACTGGAGAAGTGAGAAAGGTATTGTTGGTTTTAACAACACATTCTGGGATCCGAAAAATATTATTGAGACTATTCCATCTAAAATAGTGAAACATGCAGTATTAAGAAATTTTAAGAATTCTATTCAGAAAATTCCGGATTATAAAAATCAAACTAATGGTTTTGTTACTATTTCTGTAAATGCAAATGAAGATTTTACTTCCAATAAAAAGGAGCAAATATTGTTTGATGAAATATTCGAGTCCATTCAAAAATCCAGAAATAAAGGCTATAAAGACTCAGATATTGCTATTTTAGTAAGAAAAAATGAAGATGGGCGTGATATTATTAAATTTTTATCCTTAAAAGGCATTAATGCCATATCTGATGAATCTTTACTTCTATCATCATCTCCTGTTATCAATGAGATTATAAGCTTTTTTAAATTTCTCGATTTCCCCCCGGATAATCTTAGTTTTTATTCATTTGTGAATGGAGAAATTTTTCAAACTTCAGCTAAAAAATTATTTAAAGAAGAAATGAAGGGTTTTGATGAGTCTGTTTTTATAGAGGCTTCCGGATCAAAACCTTTTTATAAGATTTTTAAAAGCCATTTTCCCGGTTTATGGAAATATTTTATTGAACCATTTTTCAAATCAGTTGGGTTTCTTCCTCTGTATGACATTTTTCATGATATGATGCAAAAATTTAAACTTTATGAAAATTTCAAAGAATATGCTAACTTTTTTCTTAGTTTCGGAGAATTTATTCATGATCTTGAACAAAAGGAAATCCATTCTATTTCATGTTTTCTTGATGAATGGAAAAGATTAATTGAAGGTAAATCACAGCAGACCATTGATAATATAGAATATAGTTCCGGAATAAGGGTAATGACAATTCATAAGGCAAAGGGTCTGGAATTTCCTGTTGTGATTCTTCCCATAAAAGATTCAAGACCAAAGAATAAAAGGACCCTTTTTCTGGATAATGGTATGTTTTATCATATCTCTAAAGACTATGCTTCAATTAATCAAGAGCTGAAAAGGATTTATTTAAAGGAGATTGAAAAGGATTATATTGATAATTTAAATCTGTTATATGTAGCTTTTACAAGGGCACGAAATGCTCAATTTATTCATATAGTGACAAAAAAATTACCTCCGCAGTCTTCAGGTTCAGATGAGTTCAAAAGGTTTGGCAATTTTGCAGAAATCATTCTCAGACATCCTATGATTGATTCTGATAAGGGTTTAATAGAATTTGGTAAGTTTTCAGAAAAAGAATGTAAAGAGAAAGAGGTTATGCCAACTTTAGAACTTCCTCTTATATCAAAGAAAATATTAACAAAGCAATGGCAAAAGGAATTTTTAATTTTCTCTTATTCAAAGTATAGAACTGAGTCAGAGGAACAAGGTATGGAAAGAGGGGAGATAATCCATAAAATTTTGGCTAAAATAAAAAGATTTGATAATAAAGGGGAGATCAAGCCTGTACTTAATTCAATAATAGAAGAGATGGGATTGGAAAAAGATTATGTTGAGATGCTTTTTGAGTTTTTGTCATTAGATGAAGTATTCCAGTTTTTTAATCCAACATTTGATGTATTTAATGAAAAAGAAATAATAAAGGTCACAGTAGATAGGTATGTTTGTAAAAGGATTGATCGTTTGAATGTAAGGGGAGATGAGGTTATTGTAATTGACTATAAAACAGGGAGAGAGAAAAAAGAGGTTTATAGAGAGCAGATACGGGAATACGTGGATATTATCAGACCTATGCTTAAAAATAAAAAGAGCAGAGCTTTTTTATTGTATCCTGACTTAAAAGAGGTTGAAGAAGTTATATGTTAAAGATAATTAACTTAAATGAGGATTTAATAACAGCTACTGTTGATGAAATTTCAAAAGAGAATAAAGAGGATTTTTCCAATCTTATTGTTATTTTTCCCTCTAAAAGAATGCGCCTTTTCTTACAGGAGAAATTGAGTAAGAAAATCGGAAAAAATTATTTTCCTCCGCATATGCTTACTATTGATAATTTTTTTAATTACCTTTTTGAATTAAATTTCCCTGGATTCAAATATGCAAATGAATTGGAAGCCTCTCTTTTTCTTTTTTTAGCTGTAAAAGAGGTATTCAAGGGTTCTGTTTGTTATGGAGGAGAAATTGATAATAGCTATATAAACTTTTTTCCTAATATTCTGAATATTTTAAATGCTGTTGAAGAAATTCTGGTTGAAGGCGGGGAAATCAAGAAATTGAATGGAGATATTTTTAAGGAGTTTGTAAAGTATGGAGAATACCATAAGGAATATAAAAATTTTATAATTGAATTGCCTCAATTGATAAAGAGGTTTTTGTCTTTGTTGATTGAGAACAAAAAATACACAAGAGGTTTTGTTTATAAATCTATTGCTCAGCTTTGTGAAGATGAGAAATTAAAAATTCCAGGAAAAAAGAAATTTATTTTTGTTGGAATGAATGCCTTAAATGTCTCTGAAGAGAAATTATTGAAATTTTCTTTAATAAATAAAGATTCTTTATTTATATTAAGGAGTGATTCATCTGCAGTAAAAGAGAGTTCATCACCATTTTTTTTACAGCACAAAACCCTGAAGGCTTTAAATCTAAAACATAGTATTAAAAAGAATGAATTTACAGCCTGGAACAGATTTTCTGATAAAGTTAACCTTTATCCGGAAAGTAATGTTGAAACTGAAATGCTTCAGGTCTATGAGATACTTGCAAATATTATAAAAACAAAAAAGAGCAAACATGATCTGAAAAAAATTGGGATTGTACTGCCTGATTCATCCTCTTTGATTCCATTCATACAGGGAGTTGTGTCACGTTTTGATATGAACGATGATAAAATCCCATTTAATATTACTATGGGTTATCCTTTTGTAAGGACTCCTCTCTTTCAATTAATTCACAATATACTTAAAGTTGCTGAAACCTATCAGAATGGAAGACTTTTCTCTATTGATTATTTGAACCTTATAAGACATCCTTATGTAAAACTCTCAGGAGACTTGAATGATGATCAGGAACCTTTAAAAAGAGGGATTCATTTAATCGAATATATTATAAATAAGGAAAATATCCTCTATTTTGATATTGATGAAATCGAAGAAAAACTCAGTATGGTTTTAGAAAGTTCCGATGATATTGATAAGAATATAAGAGAAAATATAAAGAAGGAGATTTTTCGTATTCATAGAATTTTTATTATACACAACAATATGTCTCTTGATGAATTATGTGTTTTCATTAAGAATTCTGTTTTAAGCCTGGAGAAGAATAAGGAGGTTTATCTTTTTCTTGAGGAGTATATTTTTTGTGCTGTTGAAGTAATGGATGAACTTATTGATTTTTCAGATTTCTGGAAGGGTGAATTGGGAAGCTCGAATTTCAATTCTCTCTCTTCGTTTATAAGGTTTTATTTTTCAAAAAAGAGAATAAATTTTCAAGGGTCTCCACTTAAAGGTATTCAGGTTATGGGAATGTTAGAGTTCAGGGGGTTAAAATTTGATGATGTTATTATCCTGGATGTTGTTGAGGGGGTGCTGCCTAAAAGCTCAAAATATGATGCCTTTTTACCCTATGATATAAGAAAAGTGCTTGGTATTAGAGCTTACTCTGATTGGGAGAAGTTGTATTCATTTAATTTTTTTTCTTTGATTGGAAGCTCAAAAAACACACATATTTTGTGGACTGAAAAAAAACAGGGTTTTGGAAGAACAGAAAAGAGTAGATTTGTTGAAAGGATTATTTATGAGATTGAAAAAGAGAAGGAAAAGTGTAATAACATAATATCAAAGAGAATTAGTTTCAATATTAAGGATTATGAAAAAAAAGTAGTAGAAAAAAATATAGAAATTGAAAGAAAACTAAGAGAGATAGAATTTTCTCCATCTTCTCTTGAGACTTATGTTAAGTGTCCTTTGAGATTTTATTTTGAAAAAGTTCTTAATATCAAAGAGAAGGAAGAAATTTCATTGGATGCTGATTCAGGAACTCTTGGAACAATCATTCATAAATCTTTAGAACAATTTTATAAGAGTTATAAGAGACAATCAATTGAAAATAATTTAGAACAAATCTTAGAGATAATATTAAAGGAGAATTTTGAAAAAAAGGGGTTTAAAAAATTTTCAGGAGTATGGAAAATCAGGTTTTTGGTGCTTTTTAACAAAATAAAGGATTTTATTCTTTTTGACTTAAATCGAATGAGAGAAGCAAATATAGAGATTTCAGGTTTAGAAAAAGAATTATCTCAAAAGATTTTTATAGATGAATTAAAAAGAGATATTCTTATAAAAGGAAGAATTGACAGGATTGAAAAAGAGGATAATATTGTAAGGATCATTGATTATAAAACTGGTGCTGAGTTTCATGTAAAGGTGAATAAAAAAATTAGAGATTTTAATGTAGGATCATTGTATCGTTGTCCTGGAGATGAATATATTGACAAGCTTAATTCCATTTCGAAAAATTATAGGAATTTCCAGATTCTTCTTTATCTAAAGATATATAATGAAAATTATATAAAAAATTATGAGAATATGGATGCTGCGTACATTTTTTTGAAAAAGGCAGATGATTTTTTCAAACCTGTATTTATATCGACAAAGGACAGTGAACCTATTTCAAATGAAGATAAAATTTCTATTATGCATAATTTTTCTATAAATCTTTCAGAGATTATAATGGATATCTTTTTAAGAGAAGAATTTATACCAAATTCTTCGGATAAAAACTATTGCTCTTATTGTCCTTTCAAAATCCCCTGTGGAAACATTTGAATATTTTTTTT
>JAUWNT010000217.1 GCA_030612495.1 Candidatus Aminicenantota bacterium | reverse complement strand
TCGTATACCTTCAATTCTATCACTTCTCCCTGTGATCTCCTTAAATCCACTCCTCTCCCTTATATAATGAAACACCTCACATAACAACTCTCCAAGCAATCCAAATGAATTTATCTCCACTTCTGTAAAAAACTCCTTATTGCCACTATCTATGTATACAAAAAACCCCTCATTTATAGGTAATATTAATAAACTCTTTATCGATAAATACTCAGCTGAATCAGAACCACCTTCTCCTGATAATTTTATTAATATATCTTCTTTCTCTACTCCTGTAAAATCCTTCATACTTTTTACTATATAACTCTTGCAAAAACCCTCACCTTTTTCAATTGACTTACCCCTAATATCTCTACCTCTATGCCACAGAATCTCCCCATCCCTGTGAAATATCATTTCCAGTGAACCCTCTTTGTCTTTTAATAATTCCCATATCTTGTTCTTTATTATTTCAAGCATTTAATCTCCTGATTTATTTATGCCTAACAAATCTTGCTTACATTTTTACAAATTAAAACATTATTGTCAAACTAATTTTTTATTTCTTTTCTAAACTTGTAATTATAGGTTCTATTTGATAATATGAATCAAGAACTACACTATGAAATTTATAGGCGACTTTCATATACATTCACATTTCTCTATTGCAACAAGCAAAAACCTTATACCCGAATATTTAGATTTTTGGGCAAGAATTAAAGGAATTAAAGTTGTTGGCACTGGAGATTTCACTCACCCTGGATGGATAAAAGAGCTTAAAGAAAAACTTGAGCCTGCTGAACCAGGGCTTTTTAAATTAAAAGATAAATACAAAAAAAACAAAGCCCTTGAAACTCCATTTATTCCTAATTCTGAAATAAGATTCCTTCTTACCTCTGAGATTAGCAACATTTATAAAAAATATGGAGAGGTGCGTAAGGTCCATAATGTTATATTTGCACCTGATTTTGAAACAGTAGAAAAGATCCAGCATGAATTGATTAAAATAGGCGGCAACATAACATCTGATGGCAGACCTATTTTAGGCCTTGATTCAAGAGATTTACTTGAGATAGCTATCAATGCATCTGATAAAAATTTTTTTGTACCAGCACATATATGGACACCATGGTTCTCAGCTCTTGGAAGTAAATCCGGATTTAATACTATTGAGGAATGTTATGCTGATCTGTCTGTGCATATTAGTGCTGTAGAAACAGGTTTATCCACTGATGCACCCATGCACTGGATGTGCAGCTTTTTAGATAAATATACACTTATTTCTAATTCTGATGCTCATTCTCCTGAAAAATTGGGAAGGAACGCAAACCTTTTCAATACTGAACTCTGCTATGATTCAATTATCCTTGCAATGAAAAAAGGAGACCCAAAACTCTTCCTTGGTACAATTGACCTCTTTCCGCAAGAAGGTAAATACTTTTTTGACGGGCATAGAAAATGCAATATTTGCTGGAGCCCTGTACAAACACTTAAACATAATGGGATATGTTCAGAGTGTGGAAAAAAAGTAACTGTAGGAGTTATGAATCGAATTGCAAAACTTTCAGACCGCGAAGATATAAATAAAAGAGCAAACCAACTTCCTTTCAACTCAATAATTCCATTAAAAGAGCTTCTATCTGAAATTTTAATGGTAGGCCCAAATAGTAAAAAAGTAAATGATCTATATTTTTCTGTAATAAAAAAAACAGGCTCTGAGCTAAAAATACTTCTTGATTTACCCTTAAAAGAAATTGAAATAAAAGCAGGAGTTGAACTTTCGGAAGCTATCAGAAGGATGAGAAATAGAGAAGTGTACATAAAGGAAGGCTTTGACGGAGAATATGGACGAATAAAGGTTTTTAAAGAAGATGAAATAAAATCATTTGTATCTCAAAAATTTTTATTTGCGGATTATACTCAAAAAGCACAAATAAAGAGGCAACGAAAAAAAATACTCGATTTTGACCTGGAAACATATAGAGCTCTTGAAAAAACTCAAAAACAAAAGAAAATTGTCAAAGAAAAAGAAAAAAAACCAATTTCAAAATTCTCAGAAGAAGAACTCTTAAAAGAGCTCAATCCTGAACAGAAGGATGCAGTTGAACACTTCTCAGGACCTGCTTTAATCATAGCCGGACCCGGCACTGGGAAAACACGTGTACTTACACTCAGAATAGCAAATTTAATCTTATTCAAAAAAGTAAACCCTGAAAATATATTAGCAATCACTTTTACAAACAAAGCAGCAAATGAAATGAAAGAACGCTTGATTCCTCTCCTGAATAAAAAGAACTATTTTGCTAAATTGCAAGTTTCAACCTTTCACAGCCTTGGGTATTCAATTCTAAGAAAACATAAAGAACAAACAGAAAATTTCACAATAATAGATGATGATGACAAAGAAAGGATTCTTCTCAAAGAGCTGGGTTTGGAGAAAAAAAGGCTTAAAAAAATTTCTGCTTATATAAGAGATATTAAACAAAATTTAAAATCTCAAGAAGAAATAGAAGACAAAGATCTTGCAGTAATTTTTAAAAGGTATGAGATTTTTCTAAAGCAGCATAATTTACTTGATTTTAACGATCTTATATACAATACATTAAAACTCTTTAACAAGTATCCGAAAATTGCCTCTCTATACAGGGAGAAATTTCATTGGGTTTTGATTGACGAATACCAGGATATAAATTTTGCTCAATATAAATTTATAAAAAGTCTCATGCCCTATGCTTCTTCAAATCTGTATGCAATAGGAGATCCAAATCAAGCAATTTATGGTTTCAGGGGTGCGCATGTAAAATTTATAAGAAAATTC
>JAUWNT010000154.1 GCA_030612495.1 Candidatus Aminicenantota bacterium | reverse complement strand
CTTGTTTCCATCCTGGACTATGAAAAGGCAAGTCATATTATAAAAACCGCAACATATATAGGAATCAGCATGTGTTATTGCCGTCATAAAATGGAGCATTTGGGAATGGCATGCGATGCTCCTATGGATATCTGTATGACTTTCAACAATGTCGCTAAATCCCTGACAAGACCCAATTATGCCCGAAAAGTAGAAGTCTCGGAATGTATGGAGCTGTTACATAAAGCCTATGAGTATAATCTTGTCCAGTGCGGGGAAAATGTCAGAAATAATGTCAGTTTTATATGCAACTGCTGTGGTTGTTGCTGCGAATTCCTGGTAGCAGCAAAAAGATTCGGGATACCCCATTCGGTCCAGACTACTTCATTTATTCCAAAAATTAATGAAGATAAATGCACCGGTTGTGGAAAATGTGTCAAAGCATGTCCTGTTTCTGCTATAGAGTGGGTTTCGAATGATGATGGAACAAACAGCAAACCTAAAAAAGTCAATATAAATGAAGAAATATGTCTGGGATGTGGGATCTGTGTTAGGACATGTTCCAATAAAAACATTACACTTGAAAGGCGTAAGGAGCAAATCATAACACCGGTCAATTCCGTCCACCGAATTGGCTTGATGGCGATAGAAAAAGGGAAACTGCCGAAATTAATATTTGACAATCAAGCCTTTGGCAGCCACAGGGTGATGGCGGCCATTCTTACAGTCATACTGAAACTATCTCCTATAAAACAAATGATGGCCAGCAAACAAATGAAATCAATATACCTTGAAAAACTTTTTGAGAGAATAAAATAATATTAAAATAAATATTACTTCTCTTCAACAACACATCCAAGCTCTTTAAGCTTCTCCTCAGCTCTTGCTAAGTCTTTTTCTTTAACTAAAATGTGATCTGTAGAATAAGCGGAAACGGCAAATATTGTTATATTTTCATCTGCAAGCACTTTAGAAACTTTTGCCATGAATCCAACTAACCCAAATGGTAAAACCATATCAAATGTTAATATTTTCCAATCTTTTTCAATTTCTATTACATCCTTATTATTATATTTAGATTGCTCTATAATCACAGTTGTTTCATTTTTACCGATTATATTTACAAAAGCATTGGGATTAGGTTTCTTTGATTTAATTATTGCAAAAGTTTCTTTCCAGATATATACTTTGCCGTTCTTAAAATAGTTTTCTAAACTCATAATAAACTTGAAATCTCCCATATATAAAGGCCCGACCCCGTCAAATTTTCTATGTCTTCGCAAACGTTATGTTAATGAAAATAGGTGTCTATCCCTAATATTTACTCTAATATTTACTCCTATTTATTCAGGAAAGAGTTACATTTACTAACCTTGTTATATTGCAAGACATGACCCTCTTAACCTGTAGTTCCATCTGGTTGCTAAAATAGTAGCATTAAATTGTAAATAACTTTTTTAAGTTAAATTTTTAATAGAGAATCAAAAAAAAGAAAAATTTATTTTGTATTATCACACAAGAGATCTTCAGGGACATTTTGGTAACATATCGGTCTTAAGAATCTCTGAATAGCGGTCATTCCTACTGATGTAGTACGAACAGCAGTAGTTGCGGGATAGGGCCCACCGTGATTCATAGCAGGTGATACCTTGACTCCTGTCGGAACACCATTTATTATCAATCGGCCGACTTTTTCTTTCAAGCAATTAAATAATGGTTTAATTGCCTTATAATCCTCTTTTTCTAAATAAATTGTTCCCGTTAGTTGTCCATCTAATTGATCTACTACTTCAAGGTATTGGTCTTGAGAATCACATTCCACAAATAGAGCAAGTGGTCCGAAATATTCCATTTTTAACCTCTCTTCTTTCAAGTAAGTAGATAAGTCCGTTTTTAGTAAAGTATTCTGAAAAGCAAAATTCTGGTCTGCAATTTTTCCCCCAATTAATAATTCAACTCCTTCAAGAGATTGAGTTTCTTCCATCATCTTAACGAGAGATTTATAAACATTTCCGTTTAATAATGATTGATTTTTCTTTCCATTCATTATTTCCGCTATTTTTTTAATAAATCGAATGGATCCTTCAAATGCTGGTAAGAAGAAAACACCTGGTTTCGTGCAAAATTGACCAACGCCTAAAGTTATTGAATCGGCAAACTCTTGTGCCATTTTATCAGCCCGGGTATTAATGGCAGATTTAGTTATAAAAACAGGGTTGATACTTCCCATTTCTGCATAAACTGGTATTGGATTTGTTCGCGAAGCTGCTAAATCAAATAAGGAATCACCTCCACCTCGTGATCCCGTGAATCCCACTGCTTTAATGGCAGAATGAAGTACTAAATTCTTCCCGGTTATATTTTTTACCCCTTGCAAAAGAGAAAATGTTCCTTTTGGAAACCCCGCACGTTCAATAGCTTTATTCATTGCGACGGCAAACAACTCAGACGTTTGTGGATGAGATGGATGTCCTTTAGCCACTACTGGACACCCAGCAGCTAAAGCCGATACAGTATCACCCCCACACACACCAAATGCCAATGGAAAATTACTAACTCCGAACACGGCAACAGGTCCAATTGGTATCAGCATTCTTTTTAACTTCGTTTGTGGATCCTCTTCATCAATAATTGTTTCTTCGTGCTTCCCTTCCCGTATATAATCCGCAAACATCTTTATCTGATTACATGTACGTACCCTTTCACCAGTAAATCGTTGTAAGCCTAACGCCACTTCCCAATCGGCAATTTCTAATAATTGATCACCTAAATTCATGATCTCTTCTGAGACAATTTCCAAGAACTTAGCTCTCTCTTCATTCGTGGTTTTCCTTAAAATATTAAAAGCACTATGGGCTAATTTGCAAGCTTTTCCAATCTCGTCTTTTGTAGCTTCATAATATGCTAATTCACTTTTTTCTCCGGTTCGTGGATTTATTGCATAAAATATGTCATCTCCATTCTTGCTTGGATTACCACCAATATAATTTGCACCTTTTAAAATTATATCTTTCAATTTAATCACCTCAATACTATTCTTTCACTTTAATAATTATTATACTCTTAACCTTTAATCGTTACAATTGCATATAGCGGTTGACGAATAAATATATGTGGTAAGATCTTGTAATATGATTATTATCTATTCATCTCCTTACGCTCCCGGCTTATAATTTTTTGGAAATTAGGGATGCATCCTTAAAAAAACTCCTTATATCTAATCATAGGTTTACCGCAAAAAGTTACCAAATTATTGAGCTAGTACACCCGTCCCTCTGACATTCTAAATCTCTCACTCATATCAATTATTTTATCCACAAAACACAAAAAAATCCAGGTCTCTCAATTTTGGATAATTCTTCTTCTTTTTGCATACTGATTTCCTCTTCTTTAATATCGGGAGGGATGTATAAGCACTCTTTTGTAGCAAATATATTTTTACTCATTTGTTTCTTAAAATCTTCTATGCTTCTAAGCTGGGAATATTTAAATACAGTATTTTCTTGAAACTCTTTTGAGGTATACAACTTGCCCCATTTACTTTCTCTATTTATTGTTCCAATCATTATTTGTCCTTTATCTTTACAAACTCTGAATACTTCAATTATCGCTTTATTTATATCTTTTATAAATTCAAAGGTAGCCATGGAAAAGACTGCATCAAAATGTTGGTCAGGAAAATTTAAATCATATACGCTCATATTATAATAACTTATAGGGACATTTTCTTTTACTGCTTTTTCTCTTGCCAGAATAAGCATTTTATCGGAAAGGTCAATTCCGCTAACTTTACAACCCTTTTTAGCGAGTTTTATGCTAAAATTTCCCGTTCCACATCCTATATCTAATACTTTCATTCCTTTTTTTATTTTAAAAAGATTGAAAGCGCATTCACTTTCTACTAAATCGACGTATTTCCCCAATTTAGTTTTATACCAATCATCATAAATATTAGATTCGTTATTAAATATAGCCATTTATAAAACTCCTTATATAAAAAACTTACAATATACCTAAAATTCCTTTTTCGATTTCATTAAATTTTTTTGAGGTAATTATCTCTCTATTTCTGGGTTTGGGAAGGTCTACAACTATTTCTTTCTTTATCTTGGCAGGTCGGTTAGACAATACATATATGCGGTCTGATAAAAATATCGCTTCTTCGATATCATGAGTAATAAATAGAATTGATACTTGTAATTTTTCTAAAATTCCTAAAAGCCAATTCTGCATCTTAAATCTGGTAATTGCGTCAAGCCCTCCAAGAGGTTCATCAAGAAGAATAATATCTTTGGAATTCATGTAAGTTCTCATTAAGGCAGCCCTTTGTCTCATTCCACCTGAAAGCTGATGCGGATATTTATATTCAAATCCCTCCAACCCGAATAATTTAAAATATTTTTTTACTCGCTGGTGAGAATCTTTTCTATTATATCCTCTTATTCTTAAAGGCAAAGCAGCATTATCAATTATTTTTTGCCAGGGAAGTAAAAGATCTTTCTGATACATATAGCTTACCTTGCCCGTTTTACCGGTACATTCTTTCCCATCTATTAATACTTTACCACTATCAATGTGAATCAAACCTGAAATCATATTAAATATGGTACTCTTCCCG
>JAUWNT010000183.1 GCA_030612495.1 Candidatus Aminicenantota bacterium | reverse complement strand
CTCTGCACCCTGTAGAATTTCTATATTTATTTGAGATGTTTTAATCTTTTCTTTAAATTTTTCAAATTCTTCAGAAATCTTTTCTAAATCTTTAATATTACTTCTATCACAAAAAAGATGAGGAGTAGCAACAATAGTTTTGATTCCATCTTGTTCTGCGATTTCAAGCATTTTAACAGACTCTTCAAAATCCGAAGCTCCATCATCTATTCCAGGAATTATATGTGCATGTAAATCAATCATTTTTAATATAGTTTTGAGTTTTGGGTGTTAAGTTTTGAGTTAAACAAACTTTTCATGTGTCTTCATAACTTTTTACTTTGGGTTTGATAAATCAAACCCCTACACCTCTTACCTCTAACCTTTTCACTTTTTTCACCAAATCCTACATCCCAAATCCTTACTCCTTTTTACTATTTACTTTTTAATTTTAATAACCTCTTTTTTGCTGAAGCTGAATGCTGATAGCTGGAGCTGAACTCAGAAATCCCAACCCCCAAATCCCAGATCCTACACATCACCCATTCACTCTTCACCCATTCACTCTTCACTCGTTACTTTTTCCTTTCAACTTAAAACTAAAAACTCAACACTCAACACTATTTGCTCCTTCTTGCTTCTTCATCTTCTTTATAACTATATTGATAACTATAAGTATAGTCATATGTTGTTGTTTTCTTAAAATCAACTTTATTTAAAATAACTCCAAGTATCTTGATATTGAATTGCTCTAACTCTTCTTTTACTCTTTTAATTAGTTCATTTTTTGTCTTTCCAGCCCAATTTACAAGCACAACACCATCAGAATGCTTAGCGAGTAATATTGTATCAATAATACCTATTAATGGAGGGCTATCAATAAATATAAAATCAACCACATCAAGAATTTTTTTAAGCATATTTTTCATAATTTCAGAATCTATCAATTCAGCAGGGTTGGGAGGAATAGGTCCGGAAGGGATAAGAAAAAGATTAGGTATATGAGTTTTTTGAATAACTTGAGAAAATTTTACTCTTCCAACAAGATAAGATGAAAGCCCTGTTGTATTTTTCTTATTAAAGATTTTGTGCATTCTTGGTTTACGTAAATCTCCATCGATTATAATAACCTTTTTCCCGAGCTGACAAAAGGAGATTGCAAGATTAGCTGTAGTTGCTGTTTTCCCCTCTTGAGGAACCGAACTACTTATTGTTATTATTCTCGGAGCACGTTCAACACTTGAAAGAAGTATTGAGGTTCGAATACTCCTGTAAGCTTCAGAAAACTGACACTCTGGATCAATAAAATTGATTAACTCAATATCCTTCATTTCAAATTTTTTCTTTGTTTCATTTTTCTTTCCATATTCATATTGATAGCTATCATGATAATAAAGAGATTTAGAGGATTTGTTCTTTGATGAGAACACAACCCCAAGAGCAGGAATCCCGAGTAAAGTTCTTACATCTTCAGGCATTTTTAAAGTACGATCAAGATAATCAGCTAAAAAAATCAAACCTAATCCGATTGAAACTCCTAAAACAAAAGCCATTATTAGAGTTTTTCTTTTTCCGGAGCTAATAGGAAAAAGAGGGACTTCAGCCTTATCAATAACCCTGATATTACTTATTCCGGATTGTTCTGTTTTTGAAGATAAAAGGGATTGTTTTTGTCTTTTCCCAAGATAATCAAGAAGAACACGCATATTTTCAACCTCAATATTCAGACTATTGTAATATATTGCATCAGCATTACTATCTACCATTACTCCCTTTTGCTCATTTAAAAGTGCAAGTAAAGATTTTTCCCTTTTTAAGGCTGATTGATAATCATTTTTTGCCTCTTTAAAAATTTTCATAGCAATATCTCTGATTTCATATTGAATACGCTTTTTAAGTGTATCCATCTGAGACATGATTTGTTTCATTTTAGGATAAGATTCTTTAAATATTTGAGACTTTTTTTTATAATCTGTTTCCAAAGTAGAATAGTTTGATTTAAGATTGCTTATAAGCGAACTCTGTTTTACCTGGGAATAATCTTCAAAACTCTTCCCCTTTAATTCCTCATAAACTGCTTGTTTATTAACTCTATTAATCTGAGCATTTGTATAAGCTTTATTTAGATCGGAAAATTTTTCAACAACTGTACTATCTTTTCGAGACAGGTAAAATAATCCCTTTCGTTTTCCATACTCCTGTAGTTCTGCCTCTTTTTGAGCTAAATTAACCCTTAAACTCTTTATCTGTTTACTTATAAACTCTGAAGTTTGTTTAGAAGACTTTGTTTTTATATTAATATTAAATTCAATGAATTTTTCAAACAATGTATTTACAAGCTTTGCTGCAACCTCAGCATTACTTGAACTATAACTAATATAAATAAGTCTTGTATCCTCTATTGGACTAACAGACATACCTCCTATTGAGACTTTATTAAAATCAACCCCATATAAAACCATTTCTTCCATAACAGCTCTTGTTAATGAACGACTTTTTAATATCTTTATTTGAGTATTAAAATATTCGTTCCTGTAACCATAAAAAGAATAGCTATTCCCAAAATTAATTATATCTCTTTCAGGTTCGATCATTAAAAGCCCGGTTGCATTAAACATTGGGGTTTTTAATGATTCCTTTATCCATGCACCAATAACCAAAAATAGAGTAATAAATATGACTATATGTAATTTTGGCTTAATTATTTTCCAATATTTATCAAAAGGAAATTTTTCTTCTGATATTATTGGCAAATCGTTATCATGAACCATTATTTTCTCCTAAAATCAAATATATTAAAAAGACCACATACCCTCTACAACATACTCTCAGGAACATGTACTATATCATTATTCTCAAGAATAAAATCCTTTCTCTTTCCTCTTAATATCTTCTTAACATTAATCTTTATTTTCATCTCTTTTCCATTTATTTTTCTCTTAATCAACACTGATGATTTTCTTGCACGTTCCGAAAATCCTCCAGCCTGGGCAATAACCCTGAGAAGTGTTACATTACCATCCTTTTTCATCTTTATATGTCCTGGTTTTTTAACCTGGCCAAAAACATAAATATCAAGATAGCGTTCTACTGATACATTTATTATATCAGATGCTTGTAAAGGAATATTCAGCTTTGGATTACCTTTTAGCATCAATTCATCAAGATCAATCACTAAAGAAGCACTCTTACCATTTTTATATTGACGTATAATAACAATTCTATCAGATGCGCCCTCTGTCAAACCACCAGCTATTGAAATCATCTGCAAAAGAGTTTGTCGCCCAACCAATTCATAATTACCAGGATTCTTCACTGCTCCAATCACAGAGACCAGCTTACTTTGATACTCTTTTATAAATACTGTTACCTGAGCACTTTTCAAATAATTCTTTTCCAGAAGTTTAACCAGTTTCTTTTCAAGTTGGAAACGAGTCAGTCCTGCAACATTAATATTACCCAACAAGGGAGTTACAATAGAACCATCTTCTGATACCCTGACTGTTATATTTAGTTCAGGAACCTCAAAAACATTGATTGTTAAAAGATCCTTCGGACCAATACTATAAGAGTAGCTCTTATCTCCTTGATCAACAGAAAAAATAAAAGATGTAAATATAAAAAATATTAATAAAAAATTTTTAAAATTCATGTATAATATAACCTCCAATAAAATCATAACTCCTTTTAAAACCAGGCTCTGTTGAATCACCCCTATACCTGGAGTACTCAATACCAATGCCCATTTTTTTAAATA
>JAUWNT010000110.1 GCA_030612495.1 Candidatus Aminicenantota bacterium | reverse complement strand
AATTAATTGGATTTTTATTTCTATTATCTGTATAATTACTTTTATAATAAATTTCATTAAATAGGAGATGTCTATGATAAAAGAGTTCAAACCCTTAATTTCTGCTGACACGAGTCTTAAGGAATTTACTTTAAGAGCTTTGCTAATAGGTTTAGTTCTTGCAGTTGTTCTTGGGGCTGCTAATGCTTATTTAGGCTTAAAAGCCGGGATGACAATAGCTGCAACATATCCGGCCGCTGTTTTAGGCATGGCTTTATTAAGATTATTTAAAGATAGTAATATCCTTGAAGAGAATCTTACAAGAACAGTTGGTTCTATTGGTGAATCTATAGCAGCTGGTGCAATATTTACTATACCTGGATTTTTAATTGCTGGAGTTTGGTCCCCTGAATTATTTGCAAGTTTTGAAGGATACTGGAAATCAACGGTTATTATGCTGGCTGGTGGTATTGTAGGTATTTTATTTGTAACACTTTTGAGACGTGTTATGGTTGAAGATCCTGAGCTGCCTTTTCCAGAATCTATTGCTGCTTCAGAGATTCATAAGGCTGGAAGAAGTGGTGCAACTGGTGCCAAATACCTTTTTTATGCAATGGGAATAGGTGGCTTGGTCGAGTTTTTGAAAAACTTCCATATTCTTGCTGAAAAATGGGAAACATTAGTGATTTTTGCAAAAAAGATAATCCCGGGAACTGGAATCGGTACAGGTGCTGCTAAATTCAGTGGTGTTGAAACTGGGGGAGGTTTTCTTTTAAAATCTCCATCATTGAGCCCTGCTTTTTTTGGCGTTGGTTATATTATTGGGCCCAGGTTAGCAGCTTTGAACTTTGCTGGTGGTGTTCTCGCATGGGGTTTATTTGTTCCTCTTCTCTATTTATTACTTGCTCCCGGATATGCAGATATTATTGGAACAACAATGATTGTTCAAGGAAAAGAGATGTTGATAGATGGAGCTTTTATATCGAAAAGTATCTTTGGAAATATTGTAAAACCAATTGCAATTGGTGGTATGTTGATGAGTGCAGCATATACTTTATGGGGAATGAGAAAAAGTTTATCTACAGGAATAAAAAGATCAATTAATGATGTTAAAAAAGCTGCAACTTCTGGGAAATCGATAAAGAGAACAGAAAAGGATATAAATATTAAGATTATATTTGTAGGAATAATTTTAATGTCGTTTGTAATATTTATTGTTTATTGGTGGTTTATGGGATTTAGTAAAGAAAATCTCGTACCAGCTATTGTTGCAGGTCTTGTTATGATGATTATGGGTTTCTTTTTTGCTGCTGTTTCAGGTTATCTGGTCGGATTAATAGGATCTTCTAATAATCCTATATCAGGTTTAACTATTTCAGTTCTTGTTATTGCAGCAATTTTAATGGTTTTGCTTGGAGCTAAGGGTACCACTGGTGTAATTGTTGTATTAGCTGTTGCAGGTGTAATATGTGTATCTTCTGCTGTAGCCGGGGAAATGCTTCAGGATCTAAAAGTTGGACATATACTGGGTGGTACTCCATGGAAAATGGAGGTGGGAGATTTTATTGGTGTTATAATCTCTGCTCTTGTAATGTGGGTTCCTCTTTTTATATTAAATGCAGGTGATCTTAAGATGGCTGCTGAAAAAGGATATCAGGGTGGATTTGGAGGAGATGTTCTTGCTGCTCCTCAAGCAGGATTAATGGCAAAGCTTTCTCTTGGTATTGTTGGTGGTGAGATGGTGTGGCCTCTTTTAATAGTTGGAATTGTAATGGCTATTGGGTTTGTCCTTGTTAAGGTTAAGAGCCCAATGCTTGTTTGTGTTGGTATGTATCTCTCTTTTGGTACTGTTGCTGCAATTTTTGTTGGTGGTATAATTCGCTGGGTTGTGGATATTATTATTGAAAAGAGGAAATTTAATCATAATCAAAAATCACGTATTGAAAATAGGGGAATTTTAATTGCTGCAGGATTGATTGCTGGAGAAGCATTAATGGGACTTTTGTTTGCTGCTCTTGCATTCTTTGAGGTTCATGTACCTGATCTATGGCCAGGTTCTCCTTATTTAATAAGCATTTTTGTAATTGTTGCTTTAGGATATTTGTTGGTTAAACTTCCGCTTAATAATGCAGGAAATGCTGATCAGGAGTAAACAATTTGATAATATCAAAGGGCGGGTTCAAAATCCGCCCTTTTTTTTAACAAGAGAATATAGAAATGAAAAACCCAGAGAGTAAAAATAAAGAAAATTTCTTTGAGCATATTCCTGTTAGAAATATAGAATGGGATAAAGATGAAAAGGAGAGAGTTTATCTTATAAAGGAAAAGTCAAAGAAAAAATTTATGAAAAAAATAATTTGGTTTTTTAACAAAAGTCAGGTGTTTAAAATTCATCTTGATGAGTTGGGAACTTCAGCCTGGTTACTCATTGACGGAAAGAGAAATGTCTATGAAATAATTCAGGAAATGAAAAAAAATCATGAAGGTAAATTTGATCAGGCTGAGCAAAGAGTTTCTAATTTTTTTATACTTTTAAAAAAGAATAAATTTGTAGATTTTATTAATTTAAGATAAAAAGTGATTCCAAGTTTGTTCTCTGAAATTACAAGGAATGTTAGGAGAATATAGATGAATTTTTCATTAGTTGATTATATTGTCTTTTTTGGGTACTTATTTGTAGTAGTTTTTTTAGGGTTATTAGTATCAAGAGAAAAAAAAGGCCATATAAAAGATTCAAAGGACTATTTTCTGGCAAGTAAAGCTTTACCCTGGTGGGCAGTGGGAGCTTCTTTGATAGCTTCTAATATTTCAGCTGAACAGGTTATTGGCATGTGTGGGTCTGGGTATGTTATAGGTCTGGCTATTGCTTCATATGAGTGGATGGCTGCATTAACTCTTATATTGGTTGCTAAATATTTTTTACCAATTTTAATGGAAAAGGGTATATATACGATGCCTCAGTTTCTTGAAATACGTTTTGATAAGCGTTTGAGAACAATGTTGGCATTATTTTGGCTTCTTGTATATATTTTTGTTAATTTGACCTCAGTGCTTTATCTTGGTGCATTAGCTTTAAGAACAATAATGGGCATACCTATGTTATACGGAGTAATTGGGTTGGCTGTTTTTTCATCACTTTATACAATTTATGGTGGATTAAAAGCAGTTGCATGGACAGATGTTCTACAGGTTACAGTTCTCATTATAGGCGGGTTAATAACTTCTGTTCTTGCATTAAAAGCAGTAGCAGCAACAATTGGCAGCAATAGCGTATTTACTGGCTTAACTGAGCTCATACGACAGGCACCTGAAAAATTTAACATGATTTTAGATAAATCAAGTCCTCATTATATAGATCTACCCGGGATTGGAGTCCTTATTGGAGGAATGTGGATAGCTAATCTCTTTTATTGGGGATGTAATCAATATATTACACAGAGGGCTTTAGCTGCAAAGAGCGTAAAGGAAGCTCAAAAAGGTCTGGTATTTGCAGGATATCTTAAGTTATTAACACCATTAATTGTTGTAATTCCAGGTATTGCAGCTTTTGTATTAAAAGCGAATATTTTGAAACCGGATGAAGCTTATCCATGGTTGTTGAATACATATGTAACTGTTGGTATCAAAGGTATAGCTTTTGCTGCTTTAATTGCAGCAATCGTATCTTCTTTAAGCTCCATGGTGAATAGTACTGCAACTATTTTTTCAATAGATATATATAAACAAATAATAAAAAAGAATGCTACAGAATCTGAACTTGTAAGAACAGGTAGAATAGCCAGTGGGGTAGCTTTATTAATAGCAGTATTAGTTGCACCGATGCTTAGTTCTCTGGATCAAGCATTTCAGTATATTCAAGAATTTACCGGGTTTGTGAGTCCTGGTATTTTAGTAATTTTCATGTTTGGGCTTTTTTGGAAGAGAACAACTTCAAATTCTGCATTATGGGCTGCAATTTTAACTCTACCCCTTTCAGCAGGTTTTAAGTATTTTGCTCCTAAAATGGCTTTTCTTGATAGAATGGGTCTTATTTTTATAATACTCAGTTTGATTGTTATTTTTATATCCTTGTATGAAAAAAAGGGTGAAGATCCCAAAGCCATACATTTAAGCAGGAAACTATTTGAAACAGACTTAGTGTTTAATGTTGCTGCAGTTGGAATATGTGCAATTCTATCAGTACTTTATATCCTGTTTTGGTAATAATAATTAAGAGATAAATGTCTGAACCTGAAGCATACAAAACATTATATAATCAAGGTTTTACCAGGATACTTGGAAAATTATATGGGTATGAAAAAGATGAAATTGAAATAAACCGTAATAGATTTAAAAAGCTAATATATGAATTTTATAAAAATTTTGATGAGGAAGATATAGATTTCTTCAGTACTCCAGGTCGTACTGAATTAGGTGGTAATCATACAGATCACAACAATGGCAAAGTTCTGGCTGCCAGTGTAACCCTTGATTCAATTGCTGTAGCTGCAAAAAATTTTGATGGTAAAGTAATTATTATTTCTGAAGGCTTTCAAAAGCCTTTTTGTGTTGATCTTAATGAACTAGAGTCTCAAAAAAAAGAGAGAGGTACAACAACAGCACTTATCAGGGGCATTGCATCAAGATTTAATCAACTGGGATATGGAATAGGTGGTTTTTTTGCATGTATTAGTAGTAATGTATTGCCTGGTTCTGGCTTAAGTTCTTCTGCTTCGATTGAAGTATTGATTGGAACAATTTTTAATACTTTATATAATAAGGGCAAAATCCCTGAAGAAATTATTGCAACTATTGGTCAGTATTCGGAAAATATTTTTTTTAATAAACCATGTGGTCTTATGGATCAAATGACCTGTGCAATTGGTGGATTAATATCTATTGATTTTAAGAATCCTGAAAAGCCTGTTGTGCAAAGGTTGAGCTTTGATTTTGGAAAAGAAAAATACAGACTGCTTATAGTAAATACTGGAGGAACACATATTGATTTGACTGATGATTATTCATCAATACCAAAAGAGATGAAATCAGTTAGCCAACTTCTTAGTAAAAATGTATGTAGAGATGTAAACTTTGAACAGATTATAAAAAATATAAAAGAGTTGAGAATAGAGGCAGGGGATAGGGCCATATTAAGAGTATTGCATTTTTTAGAGGAAAATAAGCGTGTTGAAAAGGAGTTTGCTGCTTTACAGAAAGATGATTTTGAGTATTTTTTGGATATGGTGAACGAATCCGGTAGATCTTCTTGTTGCCTTTTGCAAAACTGTTTTTGTACAAAAAATATTAGAGAACAGAGTTTGATGTTAGGCCTTGCTCTTTCTGAATTATATATAAGAAAAATCGGGTCAGGCGCTTGTAGAGTTCATGGTGGTGGTTTTGCCGGAACCATACAGGTATTTGTACCTAACGAATTTGTAGAACAATATATGAAATTTATGGAATCAATATTTGGGGAAAGAAGTGTAATGGTATTAAATATTAGGCCTTATGGCACCATAAATCTAAGTTCGGTTTAAAATTTTTTATATATTTTTATATAACTCTCTTTTTTTAATCTTTCTATAAGTTTATTAAATTCTTTTTGTTGCTCAATTCTCGTTAATCTATTTTTTATTTCTTCTCTAACTTTTTTATATTCAATTAATTTTGATTCAGTTCTACTAATTAATTGAATAATATACCACCCGCTATCAGTTTCTATCCATGAAGAATGTTCTCCCTTTTTTATTTTTAAAGCTTTTTCTTCAATTTTTTTGTCTAATTCACCTTTTTTAAAATCCCCAAGATAAATATTGTTTTCTGCATTGGATAACTCAGAATACTTTTTTGCAATTTCCATGAAATTTGTTTCATTAAGTTCTGAATTGATCTTATCTTTTTTTTCGAGAAGATCTTCTTTTTTTTTATAATTCTCTTTATTTAAAAATAGGCAATTAAGTGAAAGTTGTAAGGGCTTTGTATATTTATTGATATTTTTTTTATAGTTTTCCATAATATCAGAATTATCAATTTTAATATTTGAATATGCCTCTTCATATATGAATTTCTGCTGAATTCTGTTTGTCTTTTGTTGTTCTTTAAATTTCTCCATTGTAAGGCCTTGAGAGTTTAAGGCTTCTTCAAGTTCTTTATCGGTTTTGAAATTGTTCTCTTTTTTTATTTCTTTTATAATTATTTTAATATCATTCTCAACATCATAGTTTTTTTCCTTTGCTTTTGATAGAATTAGTTTATATTCTATAATTCTGTTAAGTAATTCTTGTTTGTTTTTTTTTAATGCTTCTTCAAATTCTTCACCTTTATATTTTGCTCTTAATTCATTTTTTAATTGTTGCTCTGCTTGGTATAATTCGGAATAAGTTATTATTTCATCATTTACTACAGCATAGATCTCCTCAATTAATTCAGGGAAAATGCTAATTGAAGTTATAATCAGGAAAAAGATTAAAGCTAATATTCTGTTTGATTTCATCTAATTGTTCTCCTTTGTTTTTTTTGTATGTAAAGTATAAATTATTATAATAAATGAATATATTTAATTCTTTTTTTAAGGCTGTTAAAAATTCGGTATATGCAATTTGAAATTTTTCAGAGAGTAGTTTATTTTTGATATTATCTTTAGCAGATGAGAAGAGTATTAATCGTTTCCTTGTTTTCTTTATAACTTTAAAAATATGAAAACCATAAGGAGATTCTACAATAGGGCTTATTTCATTGGTTTTAAGTGAAAAGACAACATTTTCCATATCTTTTGGTAGGTTACCCTTTTCGAAATATCCCATCAATCCATTCTTTTTTGCTTCAGAAGATACTGATTCTTGTTTTGCAATTTCATTAAATTTCTCAGGGGAATTTTTTAATTCTCCTCGTATTTTTATTGCTTTTTCTTTATTTTTTACTAAAATTTGATGTAAAATGACACCCTTTTTTTTTGTAAATTCATTATGGTGCTGATTGTAATATCTTAGAATTTCCTTATTACTTACATTTAGATCTTTATAAATTTTTAAATATAAATATTTTTGAATCTTTATAGAATTATTCAAAGAGTTTTGAGCTATACTATCTTTCGAAATATTGGTTTTTTCAAGAAAATCATCAATTTCTTTTTGTGTAATCTT
The DNA here is from genome assembly GCA_030612495.1 of Candidatus Aminicenantota bacterium. GTDB lineage: Bacteria > Acidobacteriota > Aminicenantia > UBA2199 > UBA2199 > JAUWNT01. The sequence continues at coordinate 95 of JAUWNT010000110.1, read as the reverse complement.
TAATTGTTCCTGTTCTGCTTTATATAAAACGGTTTTGTTTTCAATAAAAAAGTCAAATATTCTTGAATTTAATTTATCATCTTTTTCTAAATTTG
>JAUWNT010000195.1 GCA_030612495.1 Candidatus Aminicenantota bacterium | reverse complement strand
ACAATCCTCCTTTTTTCTTTCAATAATATTATAATTCAATTTTAAATAATTATCAACTTCTAAAAAAATAATTCTATACTATTGATAATTAACTCCTAATGGGTCTCATCCTTATCACACTATAAAAAAATAAATTACCTGTCTTTTTCATTTTTCTTTTAAAAGGGAGTTTTTTTAATGCTGCATAAAAAAGCCTTGACAAAACCTCTCGTTGCCTTTCCTTTTACATCATTCCTTGTTCATTATTCATTATTCGTTATCCCCTTTCTTCCTTTTACCTTTGGGTTTGATAAATCAAACCCCTACACATTCACTCATTCACACATTCACTCATCTACTCATTCACCCATTTACTCATCCGCTTACACTGACACTTGCACATGAACTATCAGCTGAAAGCTGATTGTCTCTTTAATCCTCAACAATTGCTTCGATAACTCTTTCCTGGTCTTCCTTTTTTAAGTATGGATGAAAAGGAAGACTGAAAATTTTTTCAGATACTCTCTCACTTACAGGAAAATCACCCTCTTTATATCCCAAACTTGAAAAAGCTTCCTGCAAATGAAGGGGTTTTGGATAATAAATAGCAGAAGGTATCTCTTTTTCTTTTAATTTTTTCAACACCTTATCTCTCTCAGGATGCAATACAGAATACTGCGCCCAGGCAGAAATATTGTAATCTTTCACATATGGAACATTTACAGAATCCTTTAGTTTTTCAGAATATTTTTTTGCAACTCCTTGTCTTAAGTTTATCTCTTCATCAAATATCGAAAATTTAGCTAAAAGAATTGCTGCTTGAACAGTATCAATTCTTCCATTAACCCCGATCCTCTTATTTTCATATTTATTAGACCCTTTACCGTGAACCCTTATTGAAACCAAATTTTCATATATATCTATGTTATCCGTAAAGATCATACCCCCATCACCATAAGCCCCCAAAGGCTTTGCCGGGAAAAAACTTGTACATGACACATCCCCCAGAGAACAGGCTTTTTTTGATTTGTAAGATGCACCAAAGCTCTGAGCTCCATCCTCTAATACAAAAAGATCATATTTCTGAGCTATTTGTTTGATTTCATCATAATCTGCAGGTTGGCCAAATAAATCTACAGGTATAATACCTTTTGGAATTAAGTCAGTGCTCTGAGTCCTTATTATTTTATCCTCAAGTTTTTTTGAATCTATATTGAATGTATGAGCATCAATATCTACAAAAACAGGAGTAGCTCCAAGAAGACGGATCACCTCTGCTGTTGCAATAAATGTGAAAGGTATTGTAAAAACTGCATCACCCGGGCCAATCCCATAAGAGATAAGTGCCATTAACAGGGCATCTGTTCCACTTGCCACGCCTATGGAATACTTTGTGCCAACATAATTTGCTAACTTCTCTTCAAGCTCTTCAACTTCAGGGCCTAAAATAAATCTTTTATGATCTAAAACCCTTTTTATATTGCTTTCAATTTTTTCTCTAATTCTTTTTTGCTGTGCATTTAAATCAATAAATTGCATATAACAACTCCTTATTTTGATTTACAAAATTTCTCTAACCTTAATTCCAAGCTTTTTGTATTTTCTTCCACATTTTTTACAATAAGCCTGTTCCTCTGATACAGGATCAACACTTAAATTTAATTTTGTTCCACATTTACACATCCAACCTTTTATTTTTGCTGGATTTCCAATAACCAAAGCATAATCAGGTACATCTTTCGTTACAACAGCTCCTGCTCCTACAAATGCATATTCTCCTATTGTATGACCACAAATTATTGTTGAATTAGCCCCTAATGAAGCGCTCTTTTTTACAAGAGTCTTTATATAAAATTCAGAGCCTCGCTGAGGGAACTCAGAACGGGGATTTAAAATATTAGTAAAAACCATTGAGGGTCCACAAAACACATAATCTTCAAGCTCTACACCCTCATATACTGAAACATTGTTCTGGATTTTTACATTATTGCCAATAACTACATTATTGCCAACATTAACATTCTGCCCTATAGAACAATTTTTCCCTATTCTTGTACCTCCCTGAATATGAGAAAAATGCCATATTTTGGTTCCTTCTTTAATCTCAACATTTTCATCTATATAACTGCTTTCATGAACAAAATATTTCTTCTCTTTCACTACATGCTCCTTTTTTGTTATTTATAAAGTACACTATTTTTTTTGAATTTTCTCTTTAATTCTTTTTATATGACCTCTCCCCAATCCCTTAACCTCACAACCCAATTCAATGTAACGGCTTATTTTCTCATCATCGAGAATCCCAAAGCAATCTATAACAGCAACCGGTTTCCCAATTTTTTCAATGATATAATCTGGCTTTAGATCAATATATTCTTTATGTCTGACAGCAAATACAAGGACTTCAATATCATACAGAGCTTTTCCTAAATCTTTTTCAACACTCAGGTCCTTAAGTTTCTTCTGATTTCTAAAAAACACATGCTTGCTATGATTAGGATAAACTTCCTGGTTTCTGAATTCCCACCATATATCCACATAAGGATCATGAACTCTGATTTCTGCACCCATTTCAGATAATTTTCTTATTAATATTTCAGAGCCACTATACCTTGTATCACCAACATCTTCTCTATAAGATGCACCTAAAACTAAAACTTCAGCGCTTGCAATTGGAAGACCCATGTTACGCAATGCATCACGAACTAACTGAGCCGCATGAAGCGAGCGAGTATCATTTATATCAATAGCAGCAGGTGTTACCTTAAATATATTATCCTCAAAGCCAAGTATGTGTTTATATGCCCATATACCAAGCCCACCATCCTTAGGAAGACAATAGCCTCCTATTCCAGGTCCGGGAAAAATCATATTACTGTGAGTAGGACGGACTTTAATTGCTTTAATTACCTTTATAATATCAACCCCGTTTCTTTCGGCAAATAAACTCCATTCATCCATAAAGGCTAATATTGTTGCCCTATAACTATTCTCAACAATTTTTGCTGTTTCAGATTCAATAGGCCTATCAAGAACAGTTAATGGAAATTCATCTGTGTTCAGGACTTCATTTAAAAATTTAACCACTTTGGCTTTTGCTTTTTCATTAACCGCACTGCAAACACGCCAGAAATCTCGTATGGATGCTACGTAATTTCTTCCAGGCATTACTCTTTCATAACTATGTGCAAGAAGAGGATCAGTTTTAATTCCCCTTTTTTTAAATATTCTTCGCATTAATGGCAAAGCTACCTGTTCAGTGGTTCCGGGAGCCACTGTTGTTTCAATTAAAACTAAAGCCTCAGGAGAAATATATTCTGCAATAATTCCAAGAGATACCTCAAGTGCTTCCATATCAACATTTCCTGTAAATACATTGCCCAGATCCTTTTTCACATAATCAAGCTGTACATCTACAACAACAACATCTGCAAGAGATAATACATCGTTTGTATAAGTTGCAATTAA
>JAUWNT010000209.1 GCA_030612495.1 Candidatus Aminicenantota bacterium | reverse complement strand
CTCTGCATTGACGCGTGGAAATGGAATGTTTGGTAATGATGTTACTGAAAACATAAGGACAATAAAGAAGATCCCATTAATTACTGAAGAAAAATCTGATTTTGCAGTTAGGGGAGAAATTTTTATTAATAAGTCTGACTTTCTCAAGTATAATAAAAGTTTTGAAAATAAATATTCAAACTCCAGGAATCTGGCTGCAGGTTCTTTAAGGAATCTAAAGTCATCTTTAGTTGCAAAAATACCTCTTAATTTTCTTGCATATGAAGGGTTTTTTGAGAATCAATTTTGTAATGACCACATTCTTATTATCTTGAAGTTGAAACGCATGGGTTTTTGTATAAATAAAAATATTGCTTTTTTTTCGAATGATAGAGAGAAGATCGCAACCTTAGTTAAGGGATTGCCTGAAGTAAAAAAAATGAAAATTAAAGACATATCTAATTACATTGAGGGAAAAACAAAGAATAGAGATAAATTAGATTATGAGATTGATGGACTTGTAATAAAAATAAATGAGATAGATGTCAGAGAATATCTTGGATACACTTCGCATCATCCAAGATGGGAGATTGCATTTAAATTTGATTCACCTATTGCTCAAACTGTTTTAAAAAATATTGTAATACAGGTTGGAAGAAATGGAAGAGTGACACCAGTTGCAATCTTAGAACCTGTAAAAATTGCTGGAAGTATTGTTTCAAGAGCTACACTTCACAATCAAGAGTATATTGAAATGTTAGAATTGGGGCCTGGAGATTTAGTTAGTATTTCAAAACGAGGGGATGTAATTCCTGCTGTTGAAGAGGTGATTGAAAAAAGTTATGAAAATCCAACGGTTTATAAGGTTCAGAATAATTGTCCGTTTTGTGGTTCCAGGTTGGTTAAGAAAGGCGCTCATCATTTTTGTGAAAATAGAAAATGTCCGGAGAGGATGAAACGTTCTTTAATTCACTTTGTATCTAAAGATCGAATGGATATTGATACTATGGGTGAAAAGACAATAGAGTTTCTTTTTGAAAGAGGATTTGTCAAAACCATTCCTGATATATATAAGTTTGATTTTAATTTACTATTAAAAGAAGAGGGATTCAAAGAAAAAAAGGTTAATAATATAAAAAAGAGTATAGAAAAAAGTAAATCAAAACCTTTTAAAAAGGTATTAATAGCTCTTGGTTTTAATGGGCTTGGTGTGTCTGTTGCATCTGAATTGATAAAAAAAGGTTTTAATTCGATTGATAAAATTATTGAGGAAGCTTCTAAGGAAAAGAAAGAGGAATTTTCAAGAATCGAGGGATTTGGCACAATTACTGCAGAATTGTTGATTGAGCATTTTACTGATAAACAAAATCTTGAATTGATAAAAGAGTTGAAAAAATCGGGGCTTAATTTTGAAGAAAAAATTGAATCGGAAATTTTAAAAATCAAGCCATTTGAAAATCAAACATGGGTTATAACAGGTTCTTTTGAAAATTTTAAACCGCGTTCAAAGGCAGCAAAAGAAATAGAGAGAAGGGGAGGAAAAATAAGTAATAATATTTCATCGAAAACCACGCATCTTCTGGCAGGCTCGTTACTAGGCTCAAAACTTGAAAAAGCAAGAGGTTCAAATATAAAAATAGTTAATGAAAAGGACTTTCTTGATATGTTGAACTTTTCTTTATAACTTTAAAGGATTATTCCTAAAAATATTAATAATATAAGTACAGGTGAAACAAATTTTATGGAGATCATCCAGAAAAAAGCCAGTTTGAATTTTTCTGTTCCTTTTGTGATTTCAAGTAAAGCATTGGAAGTTTTCCATATATATCCAACAAAAATGGCTACAAAAAAGGCGCCTATACTTAAAGATAGGTTTCCCCAGATAATGTCCCACAGGTCAAGAAATCCTTTATTTACAAGAGGTAGTTTTGAGAAAAAACTGTTGCCTCCCTGGGAAAGAGCGGATGGAACCCCAAATATTATTGTAATTGCACCTACTGTTAAAGCGGATTTTTTTCTATTCCATTTTTTTTCATCTATAAAGAATGCAACTGGTACTTCAAGAACTGAAATGGTGGATGTTAAAGCAGCAATTGAGAGTAGTAAAAAGAACAGGGAACCAAATATTACACCACCTGGCATTTTAGCGAAAATAACGGGTAATATTTGGAATACAAGGCCAGGTCCACCGCTTGTTGCTTGCATTCCAGCTGCATACACAGCCGGGAAAATTATTAATCCAGCAACAAATGCAATGAAAGTATCAAAAAAAGCAACCCATGCTGTTGCAGAGGGAAGGTTCTCTCTTTTATTGACATATGAGCCATAAGTGATCATTGTTCCCATTCCAAGACTCAAGCTGAAGAAGGCCTGACCCATTGCTTCTAAAATAACTCTTGGTTTAAAAGCTGAAAAGTCGGGTTTTAAATAAAATTCCAGACCTTTGGATGCTCCTTGCATGGTTAAGGAGCGAATCAATAGTAATAATAAAATTCCAAAAAGGACTGGCATTAAAATCTTTGAGAATTTTTCTATTCCAGATGAGACACCCCTTGAAACAACGTAAACAGTAAGTAAGATAAAAGCCGTAAATAGAATTATTTGTAATAGAGAATTAGATGTGAAATTTGTGTATGCTTGAGTTGCAGCTTCATTGTTCATTTTAGCAAACTTGCCTGTTAGAGCTTTAAAAAAATAGCCAACTGTCCATCCTGCCACAACAGCATAGTATGACAATATCATAAAACCTGTGAGAACTCCAAGATAACCAACATATTTCCATTTGCCTTTAGTTTTTATTGATTTGAATGCACCAACTGGATTTTTGTTTGAGAATCTTCCAAGAGAAACCTCTGCAATTAAAACTGGATAAGCAATAAATAAAACTGCAATAAGATATATTAAAACAAAAAGAGCTCCCCCATTTTTACTTACAGTGTATGGAAATCGCCAGATATTTCCCAGTCCAACTGCTGATCCAGATGCAGCTAAAATAAATCCTACTTTTGAGCCCCATTTTCCTCTGCCTGACATAGTAATGCCTCCTCTCTTCTAAATATAATTTCTATCATAGTGGGTTTTTATTGTCAAACAGGAAAGTGTT
>JAUWNT010000250.1 GCA_030612495.1 Candidatus Aminicenantota bacterium | reverse complement strand
GTCCAGCGTCTAACAGAAAGATTTAAATTTGCAGGAATCCATTCTATAAGTTTGCAAAAAGAAGTTGGTATCAACGATCTTATAGGACTCTTTATACTACTCAATGACAGTAAAAATTATAAAACAATCCAGGAAATAAATGAATCTATAAAAGAAAAAGCTATAAAGGGCGTTCTTTTAAATCACTTTACATACAAAAAAGTTGTAGGTGATAATAAAAACGAAACAGAACTTCTAACATTAGCTAAAAAGATCGCTTCCTTAAATATTATTGATCAAGATCAATTTATTCCTATTCTTCTCAAAGACACAGAAATTGCAATTAAAAAAATTGCATCAAATTATATTCACGACAATCAAGTTCCAAACATTGAAAAATTAAAAAACATACTTTCTCATATGAAAAAGCGGTTTATAGAAAATTTGGACAAACATGGCATGAAGCCTGATACTATCTCAAAAATTGACAACCAATTGTCAGATAGATCTAATATTGTTTTTAATGTTCTTACAGCAGAATGGATTATTAATACGGTTTCATACAAAAAAAACCTTTCAAATGAGCAACTTATTGAAATTTTAACTGATTTATTTAAAAAAAACAAACATCTTATGAAATATGGTGAATCTATTGTCTCAATTTTGCAAGAAAGAGGTGTATCAGAAAAAGCTTTGGAAAAATTTATAACAAATTTTAAAAAAGAAATAAATAGAATTGAACCTGAAATTGACAAAAAGGATTCAATAAAAAAATCATTTAAACTTCCAAAAGTAATTATGCGAGTAAAAGAGACTAAAAACTGTTTACAAAGTGAAATTTACAGAAACATACGCTACAATTCCTCATTCTCATGCATTTCCATTTCAATTGCCTGGATAAGCATTAACTCTGTATTAAAAAAACCAAAAACTGAAGAATTAGATAAAATCATTGCGGGAATTACAGATATTTTAACTCTTTCCTTACGTAAACTTGACACAATCGGAACACTCGGTTCTTTAAAATATAACCATCTCTTAATAATTTTACAAATGACAGGTAAAGCAGGAGCTTTAATTGTAAAAGATAGACTAATAAAACAATTCAGTAGCATCAAAATTGAACTAAACGGCGTGGAAGTAAAACCTATCATAGTTTTATCTTCTGTCATGTTTAATAAAGAAAAAACACCCGATATTAATTCGTTTCTAAGAGAAATAAGGAAAGATCTTAAAAACCAAAAAAAAGTTGTTATAAAAGCATAAAAACAAGATTGACTTTTTTGTATTAATAAAATAGAATTAATGATCTAAAACCTCATATAAAATAATAAGGAATGAAACAATGGAACAAAGAGATGTTATTATAATAGGTGCAGGGCCAGCTGGATTGACAGCTGCGATCTATACTGCAAGAGCAAATTTAAAACCCCTTGTTTTTGAGGGTTATCAATCAGGCGGGCAATTAATGATTACATCTGAAGTAGAAAACTACCCTGGTTTTAAAAATGCAATAACTGGTCCTGACTTAATTGCTCAAATGCGAAGTCAAGCTGAAAAATTTGGTGCTGAATTCATAACTGCGGACATCACAAAAGTTGAATTAAGTGCTAACAAAAAAATTATCTTGGAAGAAAACAAAAAATATTATGCTAAATCAGTAATCATTTCAACTGGTGCTACTGCCAATCTTTTAGGACTTAAGAATGAACAACGTTTAATGGGACGTGGAGTTAGTGCATGTGCTACTTGCGATGGCTTCTTTTTTCAAGATAAAGTAGTTTGCGTTGCTGGTGGAGGGGATAGTGCTATGGAGGAATCAATTTTTCTTACACGCTTTGCTTCAAAAGTATATATTATCCATAGAAGAGATAAATTTAGAGCCTCAAAAATAATGATACAGAAAGCAGGAGACAATCCAAAAATAGAATTTGTAATGGACTCAGTTATTGATGACATTCTTGGAAATGAACATGTAAC
>JAUWNT010000171.1 GCA_030612495.1 Candidatus Aminicenantota bacterium | reverse complement strand
ACTTCTGTTATTTTAAAAATCGAATCCAATCCAGAATTTTACACCCTGATATGTTTTGTCTTTAAAATTGGTTTTATAAACCCACTCTACATGAAAAGGAAATCCGAACATAAACCATTCAACACCAAAACCATAAGATGAAATCGCGTCTTCTAATTTCAAGCCTTCACCTTTTTCGAAAAACCTGAATTTTTCTCCATTAAACCAGGCTCCGCCTAAGTCGAAAAAGAAAACTCCTCGAACTGGACCAATAAGTCCAATTGGAGTTGCTGCTATGTGTAATAATGGGAATCTGAGCTCTGCATTAAAAGTAAATCCATTATTTCCAATCACTCTTCTCCACGCTGCTGACCTGATAGTATTATCTCCGCCAGTCCAGAAAATAAGCGAATTTTTTCCACCTGATTTAAATCCCCACATTCTGAAAGCAAGAAGCGTATATTTATCAATTCTAATATATTTCCTCAGGTCAGCCTCAAGAACGTAGGAGTCTAGATATGAAGATTTTAGTTTTATAAATTTTTTATATGTAAATTTGAAAGTATGGCCCATATTTGGCCCGTAATTTGCAAATCTTGTTGTTTCTCCAATTAATGAAAATTTAATTGGAGCTGCAGTTCCACTAAAGTATTGTCCATAAGGAAGATCTAGCCCATAAAACATCATATCTGACATTTCATCCTGTTTATATAAAGAAAATGCAGCTTCAAACCTGTAAGATCTATTAAATGGGTATATAAAGCCAATTTCTCCTCCATACATTTTTCTTACAGTTAAGTAATCCCAGTAATTATAGCCGTAATAATATACATCTCTATAAGTGAAAAAATGTAAGAATGGTTGTAATCGATTCTTCTGATTAAAATATGTTAGATGATAGGATTGATATCCATATTGAGAAGCTAATGTTAAAGAAAAGTTATGATCACCCATCAGATCTGAAAGTGTCAGGTATGAATATCCCCAGAAACCTCCATTTGAACCCAGGCTAACTACAATTGGTGATTTTGATTTAACATAAAGCTTTTTTAAAGGTTTGTATTTTGTTGTTTCTTTTATTTCAAATTCATGATCTTTTTTAGCGACTAATTCTGGATTTTTAATATCCTCGAATTCGATTTCTCGTTTTTCAAGAAATTTAGATGTATCTTTTTTAAACAATATAAAGCTTCCTTTGTAATATGAAGATATAATGAGTTTATCTTTTTCTTGTGGTATTTCAAGGGGGAAAAAATTACCTGTTTTTACATCAGTATATCTGTATAGCATTTTTTCTTCAAGGTCTATTGAATTTATATTAAATGATCCCAATTCATTAGAACTGTAATATATATATTTTGAGTCATCTGAAAAACTAGGTGTTATATCATTAAATTTTCCAGAGGTAATTTTCTTTGCATATTCAGGATTTTTCACTGTACCAATGTAAATTTTATAAAAAGGTGAGGTTTGTTCAGTTTTTGCAGAGAAAACAATTTTATTGCCGTTAGGAGAGATGTTTAAAGATCTGACAAAGAAATAACCATTTGTAAGCTTTTTTATTTCCCCATTTTCTGTATTAATTGAATATATATAGGCTTTTGATTTTTCTAAACCTGTAAATAATATTGTTTTATTATCAGGGTGAAAATCGGGAGAGCCAGGGTCTTCAATCTTTTCTATTTTGATTTTTTTTAAGATTTTTCCATTCAAAATATTGATAATAACTAAATAATTATCCAATTCTTTTCTTGCAAAAAAGGCTATTTTATCACTATTATTATTCCAGGAAAAAGATTTTCCATTAGAAGGATTGAATTTGAGATTTATATTGTCATATTTTGAACTATATCCAGGAGTTATGTTTTTAATTACTTTTCCATCCTTTACTGAAATTAATATTAACTCAAGCTTATACTTTTTCATATTTACAGTGAGTACAGCTAAAAGTTCTCCAGAAGGTGATATTTCATGAGAGAATGAATATACATAAGGAAAATCTGGGCCAATAATAAAACTGTAATCCTCAGGATTTTCTTTTAAAACATATTTCTTGAATCTTTCTCTTAAATATTTTTTAAATTCATAATTGAATATTTTATGAGAATATCCAAAGACCTTTAAAGGATTTTTGCTTCCTTTCAATAAAGATCTTCCTCTTAGAGAAAATAACATTTTTCTTATTCCTCTTCTACCAAATTTCTTTTCTATGAATTCATAAATAAGATGTCCGAAATCATAAGGAACTCTACCACTATAGGAACCTCTTTTGAAATCTCCATTCTTTCCTATTTGAGGAATGTTGTCGTTTAATACACTGTCTCTTACTGTAAGCAAATAGAAATCATTCCAGTTAAAGGTGATGAATTCGGAAAATCCTTCCATTAGCCATAATGGTGGTCTGCTTCTTAAGCTGCTTTTTTGTCCCATAATTGTATATTCAAATATATGACCCAACTCATGTCTTATTGTTCTTGATAGTTCCTCAAAGGAGCTGTCTCCCTGGACTACAACACGAAATGCAGTTGGATCTGCAAAAGCCATTACTCCTGGTGGAATGTAACCTATAATATTGGTTTGCTCAAAATCAATGTGATTCTCAAAAAAGATCAAAGGAATTTGCTTTTTCACTTTAACATTAAGGTAATCCGAGATTCTTTTATAGGATTGTTCAGCAGCTTTTGCGATTTTCTTAATCAAAGTTCTATTAGATGTATAATAATGGATTTTAAAATGTGGAGTTTCACTATATTTCCACTTGAAACTATGTTTCATAACCTTATTCTTGCCGTAATACCAATAACTGTACTGTGAAAAGAGTGATAAATTTAAAAGAAAAAAAAGTGTTAAAATAATAATTTTTTTTAGTTTCATTTTTGATTCCTATTTAACAAGTAAATATCTATCCTCTATTTTTGTTCTATTTAAGATAGATTTTATAAATTTATTAGTAGTTTTAAAAAAAAGGGTTTCAAAATTAAATTTTGTGTCAGAGGTTTCAGAATCTTTAATATTATCAATGAAATTTTTTTCGTAAATTTTTTCACCTGTGCCTGAGTCGATTAGAACTATATCTGAGGTCATTTTCCAATCTTGAACCTGGACAAAGCTTTTTTTTCTTTTCCCGGATTTTACTTTTATTTTTTTAATAATGCTTCTGCTTTTTATTTCAATTTTAATCTTTCCGGTTATTAGTAAGGTTTTTGAAAAATTTTTTAAGTTTTCTAAAAAAAATTTGCTATCTTTATAAAAATCAGTGTCAGTGTCGAAATATTCTACTTTTTTTTCTACTGCTTTTGAAAAATCATTGAGAAAGAAATCCTTTACATATTTTTTTGAGTTAAAAGAGTTTTTAGGGAGTTTAATTTCAAAATCATTATAAAGAATTTTTATGTATTTATCTAAATCTACAATGTTTATATCTCCCATGCTTATATTTACTCTTATATTTTCCTTATGTGAGCAAGATATAGAAAATATTATGAACAATATAATGGGGATCAGTTTAATTTTTTTTATCTTCATTTTTTTTCCTTTTTAGATTTTTTTTTAATTTGTTGTAGTTGCTTAATATAAATTTGTTATCTGAAGCTAATTTGAGAGCTTTCTTATATTCTTTTTCAGCTTCTTCATATTTTTTCATCTGCTCAAGAGCAACTGCAATATTATTATGAACAGCGGCATCGTCTTTCCTTTCTGATAAAGATTTTGTCCATCTGGAATATGCTTCTTTCCACAGGCCATTTTTTGCAAGTTTATTTGCAAAGTCAAATTCAGATTTAAATTTATTTGTTGAACAAAAACTAAATAAAACAAAAATTAATAATGATAATATAAATATTTTCAAGAAAACCTCCCAATATAATAATTATATATAAAAAAAATTTTATTTCAAATTAATCTCTAAAATTTGTAATTAAGGTCAAAAGTCTATTTTTTTATTTTATGTTATAATATCAAATCTGGATAAATGATTAAAGGAATTGGAATAGACATTATTGAAATAAAAAGAGTAAAAAAACTAATTGAAAGAGATAATAAATTTATTGAAAAAATATTTACACAAAAAGAGATAGACTATTGTAAGAATAAGATTAGAAAAGAACAGCATTATGGGGCAAGGTTTGCAGCTAAAGAGTC
>JAUWNT010000051.1 GCA_030612495.1 Candidatus Aminicenantota bacterium | reverse complement strand
GCTTCCCCTTTTTTAATCTCTATTGTCTCGGATTCTTTTTCTTTTTTTAAATACCAGATGTATATTGCTTAGTTACAAGGCCTAACAATTCAATTTGAGCATTTTTTATCTCATCCATAACATCTACAATTTTTCCATATGGGATTTCAAGACCAGCTTTTAAAAGTACCTTTTTCCTCTTTGATTCCTCCATCTCTTCCATCTTACTCTCAATTGCAGCTGTTAATAGTGATAAACTTTCAATTTTTTTATCATTAAGATATAGAACATAGCCCGAAGAGTCTGCCAAGTCCTTTCTAATATATACAGTAAGTAATTGGCCTGGCTCTGGTTGTGATGTAGCATTTTTAGCTTCAGGCAGCTTTACGTTAGCTCCTTTCTGAATCATTGGTGTTACAACCATAAAAATAATGAGTAACACCAGCAAAATATCACAAAGTGGTACTACATTGGGTTCTGAGCTCACATGTTTCGAAGATGCTGGGCCACCGCCTGCCATAATTAATCTCCTCTATTTTTCAATTTTATAAAATGATCAATCAATTCTGAAGATGCATTTGACATTTCACCGGTAAATATATCAATTTTATTTAAAAGAGAGTTATAGAACCAAACTGCAATAACTGCCACGCCAATTCCTAAACCTGTTGTAATCAATGCCTCAGAAATACCTGATGCAACAGAGCCAATTCCTCCTGAACCTGATACTGACATACTCTGGAATGCATTTATGATTCCAAACACTGTTCCAAATAATCCAACAAAAGGTGCAGTGGATCCGATTGTAGCAAGCATGTTTATTCCTCTTCTAAATTCTTGTACTCCCTTGATTGTTGATCTTGCTATTGCTCTCTTTGCTGATTCAACCTGTTCAACATAGGAAGCGTCGCTATCCTGCTGAAACCTGAGTTCATTTAATCCAGCTACTATAACCTTAGCAAGGTGGCTATTTTTAAACTTCTTGTCAGATGATAATTTTATAGACTCTTCGATCTTGCCCTCTTGCCATAATTTACTTATAAGTCTTAATAAAATTCTTGACTGTTTTTTTGCTTTTGAGAAAACAATCATTCTCTCAATACCACATGCAAATGAATAAACTGAAAATATTAATAAAACAAAAACAACTGTTTTAGCAATCATTCCCATTGACTCAAACATTTCTGTAAAAGTAAACTGCATAATATACCTCCTAAAATTTTAAATATTATTTTGTTAAAATAAAAGTTACTGCCACAGTAAATCTAACTGGTTTTGGTATACCATTTACAATATATGGCTCATACCTCCACTGTTTTATAGCTGCAATTGCAGCATTATTCAATAATGGATGTCCAGTTATAATATGTGCATTTCTAACACGACCATAAATATCTGTTGTAGCTTCAACAATAACCTTTCCTCTGATCCTTGCTTTTAATGCAATTGATGGATATACAGGTTTTACTTCTTTAATTAATCTTGGTCTTTGAACCGTAGTTACACGTATTGCACTAGATGTATCACCTTCTCCACCAATAACTCCACCAAGAACACCTCCAACTACTCCACCTTCTACTCCACCTTCTACTCCACCTTCAATACCAAAATCGAAACTACTAACATCTTCTTCTTCTATTTCTTCAGGTATCGAAATTGGTGCAACCAGCCTTCCTGCCATAATTGGTCTTCTTTCAACATCTTTTTTCCTCACTTTTTCTCTTACACTAGACTTTTTGCTCGATTTCTTCTTTGCCGGGGGTGGTGGGGGCGGAGGCGGGGGCGGGGGTGAACCTAAAAATACATTAATAATCTTTACATCTGGTAAATCTGAATCTGCATTCATTAAAGGAACCACAATAAATGCTCCGATTAATATAGCATGTAAAAGTAAAGATAAAGGGAAAGTTAGCCATCGTCTTGTTATTTCCTTTTTGCCAGCTGACTCTATCATAGAATCTTCAAACATATAAAACCTCCCTATTAATAATAATAAATTTATATATATACTAATTTAATGATAAATTCAAGTAATATCTATATTTTTTTTCTTTTAATAAAATATTTCTCCCAAACCTTTAACCATGCACAAGATTGAAAGACAGAAGAGTAAGTTCCAATAATTATTCCAGCTAAAAGTGTTAAAGAGAAAGTGTGAATAACCTCTCCTCCCAAAAAGAAAAGAGCAAGCACTGTTAAAAGGGTTGTGCTAGAAGTCACAATTGTTCTAGTCAAAGTTTGATTTATACTTCTATCAATTATAACACCAGTTTTTTCCCTTCTCATTAGTTTTACATTATCTCTTACTCTATCAAATATCACAATAGTATCATTCAATGAATATCCGACTAAGGTTAGAATAGCAGCAACAACTGTGAGTGACAGTTCAACGTTAAAAAAGAGAATAAATGAGAGTATTACTAAAATATCATGAAAAAGAGTTATAACTGCAGCAAATGCGTATACAAATCTAAATCTCAAAGCAATATAAATAAGCATACCAAGCAAAGCCCAAAAAGTTGCAAGTATTGCTTTGCTTCTTAAATCACGACCAACTTTAGGACCTACAATCTCTGTACTTAAAAAAGTGAAACTTCCCAAAAAAGTATTATTTTTTAATATAGACGTCACTCTTCTTTTTAATTTCAATCCTTCAAGATCCTTAAAACTATTTATCAACCCTGTTTCATTCTTTTTCAAATCATTTATCTTTAAAGAACTCTCTGTTGCAATTTCTTCAGATATTCCCTTTTCAATCAGAACATTTTTTATCTTATTTTCTGAAGTATTATTTATATCTAATTTCCCCTCTTTTAAACTAACCCTCTCTCTTTCTGAAATAAAGGATGCTTTTATCATTTCAGCAACCTTTTCATGCTCTCCCAAATCCTGACTTTCTATTACACCTTCAGATTTGTATTGATTTTTATTTCCTTCTTCAATACTTTTTATAGTTTTTATAAAAAATTTGTTTTCCTTTTTCCCAACTCTCTGAATTTCAGATTCACCAAGACCAATTCTTTTTAAAGCCTTTCTTAAATTTTTTTCATGTATATAATCTTTAAAACTCACCTCAATTAGAGTACCACCTGTAAAGTCTATACCAAAATTAAATCCCTTTGCCTTAAAAACTATAGCACCTGCAACTATTATTAATCCAGATAGAGCAAAAGCTAAAAACCTCTTTCCCATAAAATTAAAATCAGGCTCTTTTTTAAAAATTTCCATTTTCTACTCCTGTTAAATACTTATTTTTTTCAGCTTTTTTCTTTTACCATAGGTCAGCTCAAATATAACTCTTGATACAAAAACCGCTGTAAACATACTTGCAACAATACCAATAATTAAGGTAACAGAAAAGCCTTTTATAGGCCCTGTACCAAATTGATACAAAAATATTGCAGCTATAATTGTTGTTAAATTCGCATCAAAAATTGTCAAAAAAGCCTTTTTAAAACCTGACTCTATTGCGGATTTTGGTGATTTTCCAGATCTGAGATTCTCTTTAATCCTTTCAAATATTAGAACATTAGCATCAACAGCCATACCAATAGTCAATATAACACCTGCAATACCCGGAAGCGTTAAAGTTGCCTTAAAATATGATAAAATCCCCATCAAAATAATTATATTAAGTATGAGTGCAACATTAGAATTTATTCCAGCTCCTTTGTAAAAAATAAGCATAAAGATCAATACAAGTATTAAGCCTGTAATACAAGCATAAAGTCCTTTTCTTATTGAATCAGCACCAAGAGAAGGCCCAATGGTTCTCTCTTCAAGATATTTCATTGGAGCAGGAAGTGCTCCTGAACGAAGCATTAAAACCATATCATTTACTTCATCTGAAGTATATCTTCCAGTTATAATTCCATCACCAGATATAACAGTAGATATTGAAGGAGCCAATAAAACCCTATTATCCAGAATAATTGCACATCTCTGGCCTATATTTTTTGATGTGTATTTTTCAAACTTTCTTGCACCACGTGAATTTAACGAAAACCCAACTGCTGGAGCTCCATATTCATCTACAGAACTTCTTGCAGTTTTCAAATCTTTACCAGTAACAACTGATGCTGCTCTCAAAACATAACAACTCTTACTTCCTTTTTCCTTTAATATAACTAAATCATCAGGTAAATTACCCCCATATTTTTTTAAAGCATCTTCTTTAGATGGGAAAGAACCTGCGACAACATGCTTCCACTCAAGCATTGCAGTACTTTTTATTAAGGATTTAACTCGCGCTGGGTCATCAACCCCTGGCAACTGCACAAGTAAACGGTCACCAGACAGTCCCTCTTTTTGAATTACAGGTTCTGCTACTCCAAATTCATCAACCCTGTTCCTTATTGTTTGAAGAGCTTGATCAACGGATTGATCCCTCATTTTCATCTCAACATTTGGTCTTAAAATCATTGTAATCCTATCACTTGAATAAGTCACCTTCCAATCTCTAAAATCATCTTCAAGAATATCCTTTATCATCCTTTCATTATCAAAAGAAGTCCCAATGATTTCAATCTTATCAATGCTTGCTCTTTTTACCTTTTCGAATTCAATCCCATCATCTTTCAAAGAGCTCTTTAGTTGCTCTACACTTTGATCAGTTTGTATTCTTATAGCTTCATCTGTTTGAACCTCCAAGATTAAATGCATGCCACCTTTTAAATCCAGACCAAGGTTAATCTTATCTTTTGGAGGATAAAACATCCACACAGAAAATACAATAACTGCTAAAATCAATCCAACTTTCCAGCCCATTGATTTTTTCATACTTCCCTCCGAAAATTTTTAACTTTTAAATCCATTTCAAATAAATCAACAAATCGGCAATTTATATCCTAATCTATTTATTTTTTGTTTCTGTTACTCCAGGTTTTATTACACCGGTAATAGAAGACTTTGTGATTTGTATCTTTGTGTTCTTATCAATCTCAACTTCGATTCTGTCATCCATGACCCTTGTCACTCTTCCGTAAATACCACCTGCTGTAATTACTCTTTCTCCACCTTTTAAATCCTGAACCATTTCCTGGTGTCTCTTTTGTTTTTTTCTCTGAGGCAATATAATAAGTAGATAGAAAATTACAAAAATTAATATAAAAGGGATTAATGCACTAAGCATGTTTGGCTGGGCTGCTCCGCCTGAACCTGCACCAGCACAAGAACTCTGACCATATAAAAACATTTTATACTCCTTTTTTGTAAAGATATAAAAATTTCTCTTTATATTCTCTAAATTTATTAAGTTTAATAGCATACCTTATTTTAGACATAAAATCAAGATAAAAATGAATGTTATGAATTGTGTTAAGTATTGAAGATGCTATCTCTTTTGTTATATATAGATGCCTAAGATATGCTCTTGAAAAATTTTTACAAGTATAGCAATTACAATCAGGATCAACAGGCTTTTTATCAAATTTAAATCTCTCATTTTTTATAACAAGCTTTCCCCTTGAAGTAAAAAGTGTACCATTCCTTGCATTTCTCGTTGGTAAAACGCAATCAAACATATCAACTCCATTTTCAACAGCAAATAAAATCTCTTCAGGGGTTCCTGATCCCATAAGGTACCTTGGTTTTTCAAAAGGCATTTTAGGAACAACAAAAGAAATCATTTCCTCGAATTCCTCGCTGGTCTCACCAACGCTCAATCCTCCAACTGCATAACCATCAAAGTTCAGGTTTGATAAAGTTTCTATTGATTCGGCTCTTAAATCCTTGAATAACCCTCCCTGAATAATGGCAAATTGAAAATTATTCCTGTTTGTTTCAAGAAATCTGTTTCTTGCTATATTTGCCCATTTATGAGTTGTTTTCAAAGCCTTTTTATCTTCTTCTTTTGAAGCAGGATAAGATGCAAAATTATCAAGCACCATCTGTATATCTGAATCAAGCACATTTTGGATATCAACAACACTCTCAGGTGTTAAAAAAAATTCGGTACCATCTATGTGAGACTTGAATTTAACCCCTTCAATAGAAACTTTTGAATTCCCCTTAATAGAAAAAATCTGGAACCCTCCACTGTCAGTAAGTATGGGTCTATCCCATGAAATAAAATTATGAAGAGATCCAAATTTTTTTATAACTTCAACACCAGGTCTTAAAAACAAATGATAGGTGTTTGACAGAATGATTTGCGCCTCTGAATCATAAAGGTGCTTCATTGTTAACGCCTTAACACTCCCAGATGTTCCAACTGGCATAAAAAAGGGGGTCTCTACTTTTCCTCTTTTTGTATATAAAGTCCCTATTCTCTCTAAATTTTTTCTATTTTTATTTTCTATTTCAAAAAACATCTTTTTCTAAACCTGTTATTCTGTTATAAATTTTAACTGCAAACTTTTGGGGAGAAATCTTTATTCCCTTTTTTAGCTTTACTGATGCACCTTCAAGAGTCTTTGGAGACACCACATCAAAACATATTTTTTTATATTGTTTTGCAAAAGATTTTGTTAACAAAAAAATAGAATTTTTTGCACATGCATAAGTTAAAATTTTTTTATACGCTTTTATCTTTCCAACAGAATCATAACCCAAGTTCACAACCGATTCTACATTTGTGTTTTTTACAAAAAAATCAGTTACCTCAAAAGTTGTAACAAGATTATTATGAAAATCATTTAAAAAATCTTCTGCCTTTAAATCAATAATATCTTTATACGTTATTGGACCATAATTATTAATTAGATATTTGCAGGTTCCAAACTTTTTCTTATTTTTTTCCAGAAAATCCCTTATTCCTTTTAAGTTTGAAAAATCCGCATACAACCACTTTAAATTCTTTTTTTGTTCCAGCTTATTATCATGATATTGAGCAAATACAAAAAAATCATTTTTTAAAAAAATATTAACAAGTTCTTGCCCCAATAAACCAGAAGCACCTGTTATAAAAACCTTTTCTTTTAAAACTTTCTCCATTTTTCTATCTTAATGTTTTTATAAATCATTTTAATAAATCCTGTTTTTTCTTAAATAATTGCAATGTGTTATACATCAACATTGTAACTGTCATAGGTCCAACTCCTCCTGGAACTGGTGTATAATATAAGGATTTTTTATATGCATTCTTATGAATATCTCCGGTTATTGCATATCCCTTTCTCTCAAATTTTTTGATTTGTAGTTCATCACAATGCTCATACACATCATCTTTTTTTATAATATAATTTATACCAACATCAATTAAAACAGAGCCCTGTTTAACCATATCTTCTGAAATAAAACCGGGTTTCCCAATAGCAGATACAATCAAATCAGCTCTTTTTAAATGATCTGCTAAATTCTTCGTTTTCGAGTGACATATAGTAACAGTAGCATTTCTGTTCGTCAACATAGCAGCTATTGGTTTACCTACAATGAAACTCCTCCCAATAACACATGCATTCATTCCAGAAACATTTATATTATAATAATCAAAGATTTTTAAAATACCAGCAGGTGTGCATGGGAAAATATTTGCTCTGTTCAATAAGATCATGCCGAGATTTGTCGGAAGAAAACAATCAACATCTTTATCAGGGTTTATATTAGTCAAAACTTCCCATGTATTAAACTTTTTAGGTAAAGGAAGTTGAACAAGTACACCATTAACTTCACCATCTTCGTTTAATTCTTTTATCTTTTTAATCAACTCTACAGAAGAAATATTTTCATCAAATTCAATTACATTTGATTTAATTCCAAGTTCAGAAGCCATCTTATCTTTAGATTTAACATATACTTTAGACGCTTTGTTTTCTCCAACGATCACAACCGATAAACCTGGGACTTTTCCTGTTTTTTTTTTTAGTACCTTTATTTCTTTGATTACCTGAAGTTTGATTTCAGATGAAACTTTTTTACCATCAAGTATTGTCATTTATATCTCCATTTAATGTTTACATCTATTCAATCTTGCAACAAATGAGTAACCAAACCGCTCTTCAATTTAGGCTCAAACCAGGTTGATTTAGGAGGCATATTCCTCCCAGAATCAGCAACCTCAAACAACTGGTCTATGGTTGTGGGGAAAAGGAAAAAACCAAGCTTATATCCCCCTTTATCAACCAGCCTCTCTAATTCTTTATAACCCCTTATTCCACCAACAAAATCAATTCTCTTATCTTTTCTTGGGTTTTTTATTCCAAGTACTGGATCAAGAAGATTATCCTGGAGAATTGACACATCAAGGGATTCAACAGCATCCTTTTCATCAAAACTCCCCTTCTTTGCTCGTAATAAATACCATTTACCTTCAATATACATACAAAATTCATGATTTGAATCAGGAATCTTTTTTTCTGTTTCCTTATATTCAAAATTTTTTGATATCTTGTAAAACAACTCAGCTTTACATAAGCCATTAAGATCTTTAACTACCCTGTTGTAAGGAAGAATTTTCATCTGATTGTGTGGAAATATTACAGAAAGGAAAAAATTATACTCCTCATTTCCAGTGCGATTTTTGTTCTCTTTTTCCCTCTTTATTTTTATCTTTGTTGCTGAAGCAGAGCGATGGTGGCCATCAGCCACATAAAGGTGGTCCAATTTAGAGAATTCATCTTTTATAGAATTAATCAGGTTCTCGTCACTTACCACATAAAAAACATGACGTACTTCGTCTTCAGAAACAAAATCATATTCAGGTTCTCCTTGCATTGCTTTTTCAAAGAGATTATCAATCTCTTTTTTTTGCCTAAAAGTCAAAAACACCGGGCCAGTATTGGCATTTAAAGTTTCAATATGCCTCATCCTATCTTTTTCCTTATCTTCTCTAGTTAACTCATGCTTTTTTATGACATCATCTTGATAATCCTTAGCAGAAGCTCCAGCAGCAAGACCTATTTGAACATGCCCTTTCCAAATTTGTTTATAAATATAAAAACTCTTTTTATCATCCTTAATCAAGATCTTCTCTTTTTGGAATCTTTCGAAATTCTCTTTTGCTTTTGCATAAACCCCATCTGAATAAAGATCAGTCCCTTCAGGCAAATCTATCTCAGGCTTAACAATATGTAAAAAAGAGAAATCATTTCCTTTAGCAAATTCTCTTGCCTCTTGAGAATTCAATACATCATATGGCGGTGACGCTACCTTATCTACTATATCTTTTCTTGGTCTTAATCCTTTAAAAGGCTCAATTCTTGCCATGTTGTTCCTCCTTAATAATCTATAAGAAATAAAAATATAGAGTTATTATATTATAAAAGAATCTAAATCAATGTCAACGCATTTTTTAAAAGATGATTTTTTTAACCTTTCTTTCTTTTTTTTATTTCAATTTTTTATTTTATTTTCTTGCAGTTTTAAAAAAATTATGATAATCTGAGATTTTAATTTTAATTTAAAGGAAGGAATTTTCATGTTAAAAGGAAAAGTTAAATGGTTTGATTCGAAAAAAGGCTTTGGCTTTATTTCAAGAGAAGATGGAGAAGACGTATTTGTACATTACACAAACATAACTAATGAAGGATTTAAAACATTACAAGAAGATCAAGAAGTTACATTTGAAATTACAGATGGAGATAAGGGGCCTCAAGCAATAAATGTCAAATTAGTAGATTAATTATCAAATCTACTCTTAAATAATCTTAGTTTATATTTTTAAATCAGGAAGTTTGCATGTTTTTGATGTCATCTAAGGTTTGAATATTCATTACTTCAACTTCTATTTGAAGCTCCCTTGCAGTTCTTTTTAAAAGACCAGCAAGTACCTTACCAGTACCAACTTCAACATATTTATATATTTTCATCTCTTTAAGAAATTTAATCATTGTAGAGTGCCATAAAACAGGGTCTGTCACCTGTTTTATTAATGCTTCTCTTGCTTCTTCACCATTTACGGTTTCTTTTACCTCAACGTTATTGACAACTGGAAACTTAAGATTCTTAAATTCAGTATTCTTAATGTCATATGCCAATTTTTTTTGTGCTGGAAGCATAAGCTCTGAGTGAAAAGGAGCTGAGACTGGGAGAAAAACAGATTTTGGAGCTGATATTTTTTCAACTGCTTCTTCCACTGCTTCCTTTTCACCTGATATTACAATTTGAGAAGAACTATTCCAGTTTGCCAGATTAACAATTCCATTAACTTCTGAGACAACCTCCTTTACACTTTCAATATTAGCTCCAATTATTGCTGCCATTGCACCCTTTCCAACCGGAACTGCCTCCTGCATATATTTACCCCTTTTATGAACAAGCATAACTGCATCTTCAAATTTAATTGATTCAGCACACAAAAGGGCTGAATACTCTCCAAGGCTATGCCCAGCAGCTATAAAAGGTTCTTTCCCAAACAAACTATATAAAATATATGAAACTGTTAACAAAGCAGGTTGTGTATTATATGTTAATTTAAGCTCCTGTTCAGGTCCTTCAAAACAAATTTTAGAAAAATTATATCCCAATATGTCATCAGCCATTTTAAATATTTTTTTACCAAACTCAGTTTTATCATACAGATCTTTTCCCATTCCCATGATTTGAGATCCCTGTCCTGGAAATAAAAAAGCATAATCCTTCATTTTGACTCCTTAAATTTTAAAAAAAATTATATCACAGACATCTATTTTGTTGAAACAGAAAAATTATTTCTTTAATTCTGGGTACAGGTTCGTCTCTCCTTCACTTTTTGCAATTATAGTAGTTCCAACACTGTCGCTAAAAACATTAACCATTGTTCTGAACATATCAAGTGGCCTATCAACTGCCAGCATTGTCCCTATAATCACACCTACATCCACATCCTTAAATCCAACTGCTTGTGTAACTATAAATATCACAACCAGACCTGCACTTGGAATTCCAGCACAGCCAATCGAAGCAAGCAGAGCAGTTAGAACAACTATAAATTGTTGAGCAAAACCAAGATGCAACCCTAAAACCTGACTGATAAATATCACTCCTGCACACTCATATAAAGCAGTGCCATCCATATTAACAGTAGCACCTAAAGGTAAAACAAAACTTGAAATTTTATTTGAAACACCAACATTTTTTTCAACACTTCTCATTGTTAAAGGTAATGTTGCATTTGACGAGCTGGTCGAAAAAGCTGTTATCATTGTAGATGCCATTGCCTTAAAATGGTAGATGGGATTAATTCTAGTAAAAAGATAAAAGATCAAAGGGAGAATTATTAGCAAATGTATTGACAATCCTGCACATACTGTTAGCATATACTTACCGACAACCTTAAATAAATCAAAACCAGCAGTTGAAACTGCTTTAACTATTAACCCAAAAACACCTATAGGAAGAAGCTTTATAACAAATTCTGTTATCTTCATCATAACCTCGAATGAGGAATCAAAAAATTTCTTTAAAAAATCCTGTGTTTGAGGTTTTACTTTAGTTAACACAACTCCAAGAAAGATCGAAAAGAAAATAATACCAAGCATATCTCCAGTTGATGCAGCTTTTATTGGGTTCAGAGGTATCATTCTTATTAAAATTTGGACTGGAGAACCCGGGGTTTTTAAATTTTCCGGGTTAAAATCATTGGTAATTGGTATATTCGCTCCATACCCAGGATGTATTAAATTTGTTAACATCAAGCCAATCAGTATTGCAAAAATGCTTGTGATCATATAATAGAAAAAAGTCTTTAAACCCAATCTCCCAATATTTTTTCCTTTCCCAACACTTGAAACACCACTTACAATTGAGGTAAAAATCAGAGGAACAATTACCATTCTAAGAAGTCTTATAAAAATCGTTCCTAAAGATATAATCAGTGTATAAAGCCAACCAGAAGGTTTCGCATTATAAACCAGCTGGAAAATAACACCAACAACAGCCCCGCAAAACATTGCAATAAGAACCTGCCAATGAAGCTTTAATTTCATTCATCCTCCAAATTAAGCTTTAATCATATTGATGATTTATTTGCAGTAATAACAAATAATAGAACAACCATAATTTATTTTCAAATAAAATATTTTTATATTTTCTCTATTTCTCAAATCTTTTCCCTTATCTTTCTGTGGTGTGTTATAGCCCTCCTGTGTGCTTCGTCTCTAATATTTTGAAATAAGAACATCTCAGGAGAATCCTTTTGAAATAAAAATGAGCCCCCCTTTTCTAAAAAGATTCTCTCCTCTCTCTTTGCAATCGAAATAATATCAGAACTTATATTAAGATTCTTCTTTACAATCTTAGCAGCACTTAATTGAGGCTTACCACCATCAATAACAATAAGATCAGGATATTTTTTGATCTTTTTAAACCTTCTCTTCAAAACCTCTTTTATAGCTTCAGTATCACCTGATTTTGCATTTTTAATTACATAATTTCTATACATTGATCTTAATGCTTTTCCATTTTTAAAAACAACTACAGCACCTACTCTTTCTCTCTCTGAAAAATGAGATATATCATAACCTTCTATCAGAAAAGGCAAATTGTTCAGATTTAATTTACTTTTTATACTCTCAATAATAATATTATAATCATTTTTTCTATCATGAAGATCTAAATTTTTTTCTGCTAACTCAAGCACCTTTTTTTTATTACCTTTATATGGAACTTTGATTTTCACCTTCTTCTTTACAAATTTCGAAAACATTTCTTCAATATATTCACAGTCTGAAGGAAGAAATCGAACAATTATCTCCACTGGTATATTATTTTTTATATAAAAAGAGATAATAAAATCCTTTAAAATATCTTCTCTGCTCGAGCTTAGATTACTTAAAGAAAAAAATTCTCTCTTTCTAACCTTGCCCTGAATAACTGAAAATAAAACGATTGAACTTTCATTCTCCTTATTATCAATAGCTATCACATCATAATCAACTTTTATAACAGTTGAGATATAAGATTCAAGGCTGAATTCATTAATTAACTCTATATCCTCTTTTTTCTTTTGTGCCTCCTCAAATCTTAATTCATCAGAACATTTCTCCATCTCTTTATAAAGCTTTTTAATAACTTTCGTTTTATTCCCCTTAAGAAATTCAATCGCATCTCTAACATTCTCATTATATTTATCCCTATCAATTTTCTTAATGCAGGGCGCAGAGCACCTCCCAATATAATAATAAAGGCATGCACATGACCTTTTAAATATACTGTTCGTACATGTTCTAAGTTTGAAAATCCTCGTTACTATATCAATTATAAATTTTGTCTTTTTAGAATCAGGTATTGGGCCTATGTAAAAATTCTTTTCATCAACTTTTCTAGAATAATAGATCCCGGGGAATTCATCTTTAAGTTTTATCTCAATCAAAGGGTAACTCTTATCATCCCTTAATCTTATATTAAAAGGAGGCTTATAGCTATGAATAAGATTATATTCCAGATGTAAAGCATCTTTTTCATCATCAGTAACAATAAAATCAATTTCCTTTGATTTATCCAAAAGGGTTTTTATGATTTGATCGTTTTTTTTCTTGAAGTAGTGAGCAACTCTCTTTTTTAAATTTTTAGCTTTACCTATGTATAAAATTTTATTTTTTTTTGATTTAAATAAATATACACCGGGCTTTTCTGGAAAATCATTTCTCTTCTTTATCACTCTCTTTTCTTAGATTTATTATACCATTTTTTCCATTTTTATTTAAATATTTTTTTTGTAATGGTGGTAATTCTAAAAATTTAATAAATTTCCCTTTATATCACCCTATTGCCTCATTTAAGAATCTATATAAAAACTTTTAATTTCGCTTAAACTTCTTTAATATCCTGTCA
>JAUWNT010000220.1 GCA_030612495.1 Candidatus Aminicenantota bacterium | reverse complement strand
CAAAGGATGTAGCAGAAAAACTTTCTGAAAATGATAAAATTGAATTAAGTGTAATAAATGTAAGGTTTGTTAAACCTCTTGATAAAGAATTAATATTGAATTATATAAAAAAGAAGAAAAGGGTTATCACAATAGAAGATGGAATTTTAGAGGGTGGATTTGGCTCAATTATTAAAGATATAATTGTTTCTGAGAACATTAAAAAAATTAATATATTATCTCTTGGTGTTTCGGATGGAATTATTGAGGTAGCTTCAAGAGAGGAACTTCTTGAGAAATATAATTTAAATTCACATGGTATTTATTCAGAAGTCAAAAAATTTTTGAATAAAAAAAGGATAAATATCTTTAAGATTTGATTATAATAGATTTTTTTACATCATTAAAAACAGTATTAAGTTCATTATTTCCATCTATTATTTGAATATTATTGTTATTAAGGTCTAAATAATTTTTTCTCACTTTTTCTAAAAATTCCCTCTTTTCAAATAATTTTGCTTTTGAGCGCCTGTTTTTTTTTATCCTTTCTAATGCAGTTTTAACATTAACATCAATGATAAATATTATATCAGGTTCAGGTGCAAATTCTCTATTAATTTTAATGATTTTTTTTATATCCATTCCTCTTGCTCCCTGATAACATGCTGTTGAAAAATAGTATCTATCAAGAATTACAATTTTATTTTTATTAAGAGCTGGTTTAATATTCAATTTTACATTTATTTTTCTATCTTCAATAAAATAATTTAACTCTTCTTCTAATGGTATTGAATCTTTTGATTGTGCAAGGTCTCTTATTTTTTTACCCCATTTTGAATCAGAAGGTTCTCTAAACCAAACTGTATTATATTTTTTCTTTTTTAAATATGAAAAGAGCATTTTTGATATAGTTGTTTTCCCGGAACCATCAATTCCTTCAAATACTATTAACATAGGACTTTTTATAAGCATAATAATATTAAAAATTCTAATTCAAAAAATATAAGTTGTCAAATCATATTATGGAAACTATTCAGTTTAGGAAAAATTTTAGTTCGCAACACTTCTGCTTCGTTTGACAAAATTTATTTAGTTTGTGAAAATTGTTAAAAATGGAGGGCTTTATGAGGAAAAATATAATATTTGGATTATTGTTTTTCATGGTTTTAAGTATTAATTGTTCTGGAGATAATCCAATATCTAAATTTCAGGGAGATTGGATAGGAACAGGTTGGGGCTGGGAAGTTAGATTTAAACAGACTTCAGGAAATTTTGTGTCTCAATTTAGAGGGAAAAGGCATGAACTTCCTTTTAATAAAGATAAGATCATTATGACACTTTTAGTTGAACACAGCACTACATTTCATTTTCATGTTGACGAAAATGGAATGGTAACAGGCGAAGGTGCAATAACATATGGTCTGATACCAAATCTTGTTGGGGTAGCATCACTAACAAAACAGGTTAATTCAGCAATTAATATGATGGATAAGATCATTTTTGTATTTAAACTTGGTAGTGAGATAGGAAAACAGGCAGTTCAGTCATTTAATCGTGTATTCCTGGAACAAGAGGCAAAACTGGCTCGCAATATGGGAATGTTTTCTAAGGTTTCTGCATCAGATCTTCTAAGAGGCAGTGATAAAAAAATAATGATTAATAAACTAATGCAATCTTCAGGAGAACCTGATGCAATTGCTCTTGCAAAAGCTGTTTTGTGGAACAGGGTTCAACAAGGAGGATACAGGCTTGCAAATGGTGTGGATCTTTCATTGTTCCGTAATATACCTGTTGCATCAGAATTGAAAGGTCTTGGAAAATTTGCTCTTGAGCAAATAAGGGGTCAGTTGCTTGGAGAAATCAACAAAACAGTGGGCATGGTTTTCAATAATCTAAATAAACAGGCAAGAAAAGAGGAGTTATTATGTCTTTATGCAGCTGGAATTCCTACAATAGCTGCAGGTACAAAAATAGGACCTTCAACAGCTGAGGAATTACTTACTCAATTTGGACCTGAGGTTGCAAAAGCTCTTGTTTTTGACATTGCATTGGGTAAATCTATGCCTACAGGACTTATTCTTTCAATTCCAGGTGTTACACAGGTGCAGTATTATTATAAAGGTCTTAAAAATGGTCCTGAGAGCAGAAAATTCAAAATTAAAGGGAAGATCATTAATGGCATGCTGAATTTATCAATGGATGGAGATGTGTATGAAGGTAATAAAAATCTATATGTTCAATATGAAGTAAATTATAAAAAGGAAACACGTCCTTTTCCAACATGGTCGCCATTTATTGATAAAAATGTGCAAATTCATAAAAAAGGAAAGCATACGGTTTATGAAAAAAAGACAATTATTGAAAGAAAACAGTATAAGGATAAAAAAACCGGACATTATAAGATCATTGATTTTCCTCGAGATATTTCAATACCTCGCTCAGTTACTTTTTCAGCTCCATTTGCAGCGTTCCATAAAGCAGGAAAACACAGGAATAAGGTGCGAGTGTGGCAGGAGTATGAGTATAACTGGACAGCATATCAACTAACTGAACCAAAGAAAAAATCCAAAAAATAAAGGGAATTACAGGTACATCATTTTTGAAATTATTTGTTCAAGTTTATTTTCAATTTTTATTAATCTGGATGATTCCTTTAAAATGTTTGAAGATTCAAAATATATCCTTTCCTTTTTCAAAAAATCGTAAGCTGTTAAAAACGCATTCAGAAAATCTTTCTTTTTTAGATATG
>JAUWNT010000164.1 GCA_030612495.1 Candidatus Aminicenantota bacterium | reverse complement strand
GTATGTAGCCGGTGCAAACAGGCGTATCGGAGCAGTTGCATGGGGACTTGCTACAGCAGCTATTATTTTGGATGAACCGAAATATTTGGAAGCTGCAGAACTCCAGTTGCAATGGATCATCGGATTTAATCCTGCTGATATTTCGATGATGGCAAGTGTGGGGAAAGGTCCCGGCTGTTATCATCATCGCTATAGTTTTATGAAAGGCTGCGAACACGGCATTGTCCCAGGCGGCATACTTAACGGAATAATGCCCGGAAATGGTGAAATTATTGAAATTGGTGATATAACTAAAAATTTTATTATAGCAAAACTTCCACCTGAATATCCCATAATTGATACAGGTGTATGGGGATGGACTTTTGCCTATCTTACTAACGAATACTGGACAAGAAATAATTCATGGTTCGTGTTGGGTGCAATGCAGATTGTAAAGGCGATGAGAGAATTGAAGTAAAAAAAAATATTTATACTAAAGGAGAAATAGAAATGTATAAAAAATCAAGATTTATGTTTGTTTTTATAATTGTTATTTTGTTTATATGTAAAGGATTTACAATTGATTTATTCTCAAAAACTGATAAGCAAAAAGAAGGAAGGGCTGTTTGGATTTCAGCCAATATGTTCAGTATGGAAAAAGAAGAGGCAATATCTCAGATTAAAGAGATCCTGAATAAATATTCATTAATTGGTATTAACAATCTTTTTTGTTTTAGCAGCATGATGTATCAAAATCAAAAAAAATGGGATTTTCTCGAAATTCTTTTAAAAGAAACTCAAAAAAAAAATATAAAAGTACACCCGATTTTTTGTCCTTATCGTAAGGTAAAATTAGAAGGCGAAATTAAAGAACATCCCGAATGGCTTATCAGTGGTAAAAAAGGGGAAATCTATCTCAATTTGAATATGGCAAATCCCGAAGCACGTGAATATTTTAAAAGGGAAATTATCAAAGCACTCAAATATAATGTTGACGGAATACATTTAGATGGTATTCGTTTTCCTATAAATCAGGGATTCAGCTATGATAAAACAACTTGTGGAGTCTTTAAAAAAGAGTTTGGGTTTTCACCGCTTGAAGTTCATCAAGACTGCGGAAGTATGGTTTGGTGCGAATGGATTAAATGGAATGCAAATCATATAACAACACTTGTCAGGGAGATTAAAGAAATTATTGAAAAATCAGGGAAAGATGTTGTTCTTGGTGTTGATGTTTTTCCCGACGCTGAAACAGCAAAAATTTTAATTGGGCAAGACTGGGAACTTTGGGCAAAAGAAGGACTTGTCGATATTATCTGCCCTATGCAATACACTAATAATCTTGATGTGTTCAGAAAATCTGTTAAAAAAGCCGTAATAATAGCAAGAGGAAAATGCCTGGTTTATTCAGGTATTGGAATACGTTCATCACATAACATAAATACTCCCGAAGGTGTAGTTCAGGAAGTAAAATTAGCAAGAGAAGAAGGTGCTGACGGTGTGGTTTTTTTCTTTGGTACTACTTTGACTGACAAATTCATTAACAAGCTTAAATTGGATGTTTTTAAGTAAGGGTGTGACCCCTTTTTTGTTGACATTCAGATTATAAATAGTTATATTTGTTCACTGAGGTTTGCAAATGGATGATCCAAAAGTTATTTTTTATATTTTAGGCGGTATAGGTATTGTAGGGATTATTATATATTTAGTATTAAAATATGAGAAGAATAGGTCAGAAGCATTAAAAATTTTTTAACTTCTTTAATTTTTATTGCATTTATAATTTCTATTACAGGATGCGTTACAGTAAGGCCAAGATATGCGCCGCCGCCTCCAAAAAGAATAGTAAGATCAATTGCTCCGGGCCCAAACTATTTCTGGGTTCAAGGGCACTGGAAATGGAGGAATAGTAACTGGTATTGGGTTAATGGGTATTGGGCAAAAAAGAGACCCGGTAGAGTTTGGGTTGGAGGACATTGGGTAAAAAGAGGAGGAAGATGGGAATGGAGACCAGGCCATTGGAGGAGATAAAGGAGGGAATTAACATATCTTGAATAAAAATTTATGAGTAAAAATAGCATTAAATTGAATATTAATCCAGGCTTTCATCAAACCCAGCTCAGCAGAGATCTGAGTCTTTTCCAGGTTACAATGATAGGTGTAGGAGCAATGATAGGAGCTGGTATATTTGTTCTTACTGGGATAGCTGCTGGACATGCAGGACCTGCTCTTATTCTGGGATTTGCTTTAAATGGTTTTGTAACCCTTTTAACAGCTTTATCTTATGCTGAACTTGGGTCTTCGTTTCCTGAAGCAGGAGGAGGCTATCTCTGGGTAAAAAAAGGAATGGGAGGACTTCATGGTTTTCAGGCAGGGTGGATGAGCTGGTTTGCACACGCAGTTGCATGCAGCCTCTATATCCTTGGGTTTGGATATTACTTCTGGGAAGCTTTACGTTTTTTGAGAGTGGATAGGGTCATTACTAATATTATTGATATGGTATTCCCAGGTCTTGAGAATGATTTCCTTATTATTCAGAAAATATTTGCAGTTACAATTGTAATCTTTTTTGCATATATAAATTTTAAGGGAGCATCAAAGACTGGGAAATGGGGAAGTTTTATTACAATTCTTAAAGTAATCATTTTGGGTGGTTTTGCTATTTCAGGGCTTATTGTTATTCTTAACAATCCAGAATGGACTGCAAAGTTTAAACCTTTTATGACAAAAGGTGTTGCAGGTGTGCTTGGCGCAATGGGTTTAACATATATTGCATTTGAGGGTTATGAGATTATAGTTCAAAGCGGTGAAGAGATAAAAAAACCTGAAAAAAATATTCCTAAAGCAATTTTTATATCCCTTATAATTGTTGTACCAATTTATATTATTGTAGGTTTTGTAGCTCTTGGTGCTGCAGAGATACCAGAGTTTATCAGGCAGTCCCACCCTGAAATTATTAGAGTATGGGATTATCTTGCTTTTGCAAAAGAAGGTGCTATGGTAGAGGCTGCAAAACAATTTATGCCTCTGGGCTATTTAATGATGATTTTAGGAGGCCTGTTTGCAACCATGTCTGCTCTTAATGCAACAATATATTCATCATCAAGAGTATCTTTTGCAATGGGAAGAGATAAAAATTTGCCTGATGTATTCAGTAAGATCCATAAATCTAATAGAACTCCATATATGGCTGTATTCATTTCTGTAATTCTGATTATATTTATGGCACTTGCCCTTCCTATAGAAGATGTTGCAGCAGCAGCAGCTATAATGTTCATACTTTTATTTATTCAAGTTAACTGGACTTTAATTAAATTGAGGAAGAAGAGGTCAAAAGCAAAGAGGCCTTTTAGAGTCCCTCTTGTTCCTTTTACTCCTATACTTGCAATTGTATTACAACTTATACTTGGTTATTTTCTTTTCCATTTAAGCCCAATAGCATGGGGTTCTGCATTAATCTGGCTTGTTTTAGGTGTTTTTATTTATTTCAGTTACTCAAAAGCAAGGGAGAAAGAGAGGGCGGAAGCATTAATTGTGTATGAGGAAAAATTGCCGACAAAAGCGGGTTTTCGTGTACTTGTACCAATTTCTCATCCTGACCATGTTGAGGATTTAATAACTATTGCTTCATCAATAGCAAAATCTAAGAATGGAGAGATTCTTGCTTTAGGAGTTATAAAGGTTCCAGATCAGCTTCCTGTTGTTGAGGGAAAAGATTTTATAGATGAATTTAAAGATATAATGGACAAGGCTGTTGAATTTGGTAAGAAAAAGGATATAGTTGTTAATACATTGATAAGGATAGGTCACAGTGTAAACAATGCTATTGTTGATACAATCAAAGAAAGAGATGTTGACCTTATGGTAATGGGATGGAAAGGGTTTAGCAATACCAGAGGTTCTATTTTCGGTACTGTTCTTGATGATGTTGTTATGAGTGCAGAGTGTGATGTGGTTATGATAAAAATGGTTCAACTTGATAAAATGAAGAATATTCTTCTTCCAACATCAGGTGGTCCACATGCAGAGTATGCCTTAGAAATAGCTGCTGCAATTTCTGAAGTATATAAAAGCAATATCAATGTAACAATGATAGTACCACCTGGTATTTCTTTTGAAGAGAGAAATATTTATCAGCAAAGAGTTGATGATAGTGTTGCTTTAATAAAGGATAAAGTTAAAAATGTCGAGGGGAAATTAGTTAAAGCTAAAAGTATTTCATCTGGAATACTTAAAATGACTGAAAGGTATGATGTATGTATTCTTGGTGCAGCAAGAGAGGGTTTAATGCAGCAATTAATATTTGGTAGTATTCCTGAGATAGTTGCAAAAAAGTGCCGTCATACTGTGATTATGGTTAAAAA
>JAUWNT010000101.1 GCA_030612495.1 Candidatus Aminicenantota bacterium | reverse complement strand
CTACAATCCCTTTGAAACAGCTAAGGCTCAGTTTGACAAAAACGCCGAAATACTCGAGCTTGATAAAGCTACGAAAGATCTTTTAAGAAACACTTTAAGAGAGTATCATTTTAGCATTCCAGTACGTATGGATGATGGTGACGTAAAAATTTTCAGAGGTTTTAGAGTACTTCACAATGATGCTCGAGGTCCAGGTAAAGGTGGTATTCGATTTCATCCTCAAGAAACCATTGATACAGTACGAGCATTATCTATGTGGATGACATGGAAATGTGCAGTGGTTGACATCCCTCTGGGTGGGTCAAAAGGTGGAGTGATTTGTGATCCTCATAACCTAAGCTCTCATGAACAAGAGTGGCTGTGCAGAGGCTGGGTTCGCCAGATAGTAAAAAATATAGGTCCATTAGAAGATGTACCTGCCCCGGATGTTATGACAAATGCACAGCATATGATATGGATGCTGGATGAATACGAAGTTATAAATGGCTCCAAATATCCCGGATTTATTACTGGCAAACCAGTTGGAATGGGCGGTTCCCTTGGTAGAACTGAAGCAACAGGGTATGGCATCATTTTTACTCTTAGAGAAGCTCTTAAAGAAATGGGCATTCGTCCTGGGGATACTGTAGCCAGTGTACAGGGTTTTGGTAATGTTTCTCGATATGCAATCCAACTCTATCAGCAGTTAGGTGGTAAGGTTATAGCAGTCTCTTGCTGGGATCAAGAAGACAAAAAAGCTTATACATACCGAAAAAAGGAAGGTATTAATCTTAATGAATTAAAGAGTATTACTGACCAATTCGGAGGTATAAATAAAGCAAAAGCAGCAAAATTAGGATACGAAAACCTACTTGGTGAAGCCTGGATTGAACAAGATGTAGATATATTAATACCTGCAGCACTAGAAAATCAAATCAATGATAAAAATGTACATGAAATAAGTCAACAGGTTAAAATCATCGCAGAAGGAGCTAATGGTCCTACAACATTGGGAGCAGATAAAATTATTAAGAAAAGAGGTATATTTTTAATCCCTGATTTTCTGGCCAATGCCGGAGGCGTTACTTGCAGCTATTTTGAACAGGTTCAAAGTAATATGAACTATTACTGGGGAAAAGATGAAGTACTAGGGAAATTAGATAACAAAATGACCGATGCATTTATTGCTGTAAGCGAATTAGCAAAGAAAAAGAATCTGTATATGCGGGATGCTGCTTATGTTATAGCTATAGACCGCGTTGCTCAGGCATGCAAAGATAGAGGATGGGTATAAAACACTAGATATATAAATAAATTAGGCGGGATCTCAGAATCCCGCCCTCCCCTCAAAATATCTTTTTTTATTGTAATAATTTTAACAAGATGTTATATATAGCGAGTGAAAGGGAGTATGATAAAACAAACAAACAATAATTACGGCTCTTATGTAACAAGGTTCAACCGTAATTTCTATAGTGAAAAAGATGATTTTACATATATTGGTAATGGAGATCTCGGCGGCAAAGCCAAAGGACTAGCTTTCATAAAAGAAAAAATTACTTCTCATTACAAAGGGATAAAATCATCTCCTTTTCTTGTCTATATACCGCGTTTAACGGTTATTACTACAGAATTCTTCACTATTTTTATGGAGCAGAATAATCTCTATAAGATAGCATTATCAGATTTAAGCGATGAGCGTATTGCTCATCATTTTTTAAGAGCATATTTACCCTCCCATTTGAATGGGGAATTATGGGCTTTAATTGCCAAAGTAAATACTCCACTTGCGGTCCGTTCTTCCAGTTTATTGGAAGATAGTATAGATTCACCCTTCGCAGGTATTTATGAGACAAAGATGACACCTAATAATCAACCGGATATCGAAACACGTTTTCATAAACTAACCGAAGCTATTAAATTTGTTTATGCTTCTACATTTTTTAAAAATGCTAAAGCTTATATGAAAACTACTTCCTACTCTATAAGAGATGAAAAAATGGCTGTAATAATCCAGGAAGTGGTAGGATTGCTTCATAACAAACGTTATTATCCAGACATATCTGGTGTAGCGCGTTCTTATAATTTTTATCCTTTTTCTGATACACGCGCTGAAGATGGAGTAATTAGTCTGGCTTTAGGTTTAGGTAAATCTATTGTGGATGGCGGTAATGTTTGGACTTATTCCCCGGAATATCCTGAAGTTACAGCCCCGTATAATAGTACCAAAGAATTATTAAATAACACACAATTGGATTTCTGGGCAGTTAATATGAAACCACTCCCTGAATATGATCCAATAAAAGAAACTGAATATTTAGTTAAATTAAACTTACAAGATGCTGAGTACGATAATACCCTACGCCATATTGCCTCTACATACAATTATGAATCAGATCGCATTGATATAGGTATTAATTCCAAAGGACCAAGATTAATTAATTTCGCTCCTATTCTCCAGATGAACTTAATACCTTTAAATCAATTGATAAAATCCATTCTAAAGTTGTGTGAAGAGTTATTCAAAGCTAAACTTGAGATAGAATTTGCTTTTACTATTAATGCAGAAAAAAAAGAACTCTCCAGATTCGGACTACTCCAGGTTAGGCCAATGAAGGTTTCTAACGAATTAATAGAAATCGATGAAAGTAGAATAATAAAAAGTAATGTTCTGGCTGCATCTAATAATGTTATGGGAAATGGAACTATTGATTTTATAAGTGATATTCTTTATATTATACCGAAAAATTTTGGATTAAAAAATTCAAAAAAGATCAGCAATGAAGTCTCCGCCTTTAACCAAAAATTGCAGAAAAATAAAACCCCATATATGTTAATTGGGTTTGGTCGGTGGGGTAGTTCAGATCCCTGGTTAGGAATACCTATTACATGGGGACAGATAGCTGGTACCAGTGTAATCGTTGAATCTCAATTACCAGGACTAGCTATAGATTTAAGCCAGGGTGCTCATTTTTTTCATAATATTTCCAATTTAGGTATACCATATTTTTCAATAAGTAATAACGATAAATTTTCAATAGATTGGGATTGGCTCGAGCAGCAAGAAGTTATTGATCAGGGAATATTTGTAAAGCACATACACTTAAATTCACCCCTTACTATCATTGTAGATGGTAGGAAACGCAAAGGAGTAATATTAAAATGAGTGAAATTAAGAATTATAAGTCTGATACTATAGACACTATATTAGGAGATCTTCAAGAAAGACGTAAAGAATTAAGTTGTCTATATGAATTGGAAAAATTTTTTTATAGTACTGAATTAAGTGTAGATGAGATATTCAGATCAATAATTGAAATCATTCCCTCTGGATTGCAGTTCCCCAATATTGCACAGGTAAAAATCCTCTATAATGACCGTGTCTTCAGCTCTCCGGGCTATCGTAAAACTTCATTTCAGCAAACTGCTAAAATAAAAATACAAGAAAAAATCGTTGGAGAACTAACAGTCTCCTATTCCAGTAAAGTACCTATAACCTCAGAAGGATGCTTTTTAAAAGAGGAGAATCAATTGATTGGATCTATTGCTGAACGTATCGGTCATATGCTACTTAATAGAAAATTAAATGCTTTACATGACCAGTGGCAGAAAGCTGGGGAAAAATTGAATGCTAAAACTACTACGGAATGGCGTATTATTATTGATTTGATAAAGAAGTCAAACAAAGAACTCTTTTTATTTCTCTCCCAGAAAATGCTTCACTATCTTTGCTGGAAAGGAATTAATGAAGCTAAAATATTATTAGAGGAGTCAGGGCACGGGCTTAAAAGTAATTCAACGAATGCAAACTACATTGAGGATTTAAACCAGCCCATCTCTAAAGATTCAATGGATAAAATACTCTCTATAGATAATGAAACCTTTAGAATTGCTTCTGAAAATTTAAGTGAAAATCATATACTAAACCTTATTCAACGATGGATAGAAGATGACAAATCCAGATTTCTTGTTAAAATACTTGAAAATCCAAACACATCTTTAGTAGATTTATTAAATGCCATTACAAGATTCCATTACTTGGAAGACGAAGGATTAAAAATAAATTACGCTACTGAAAAAAGCCTGCGTGCCTCACTTATTCGTTATTTTTTTTCTGATCAATTAGAATTTATTAATATTGCAAAAAATTATATAAAGATACATGACTATTATGATCTTGTAAAGAACATCATATTTTCCGCTAAAAGTTGGGGAAAATTGGGAGGCAAGAGTTCAGGCCTATTCCTGGCATCATGTATTTTACGAAGTTCAGAAGAACATAAAGAATTCTTCAAAAAAATAAAGACCCCCAAAACCTGGTATATTACAGCTGATGAAGTGATGGACTTTTTACATTACAATAATCTCGAAAACGTTTTTGAACAAAAATACAAAGATATGGATGAGATTCATATTGAATACCCTAATATTATTCAGATATTCAAAAACTCACATTTTTCTCAAGAAATTATTCGGGGATTATCCATTGCATTAGATGATTTTGGTGAAACACCTATCATTGTTCGTAGCTCCAGTCTATTAGAAGATCGTTTTGGTGCGGCTTTTTCAGGAAAATATAAAAGCCTTTTTCTTGCAAACCAGGGTTCAAAAAAAGAACGATTAGATGCATTAACTGACGCCATAGCTGAAGTATATGCTTCAACCTTCAGTCCGGATCCCATTGCATATAGAAATGAAATGGGATTATTAGACTTCAATGAAAAAATGGGTATAATGATCCAAAAAGTAGTTGGAACAAAGATAGGAAATTACTACCTACCTAGCTTTGCAGGAGTTGCATTTAGTAACAATGAATTCAGGTGGTCTTCTCGCATTAAACAAAAAGATGGTTTAATTCGTATGGTGCCTGGACTTGGAACACGCGCTGTTGACCGGGTATCTGATGATTATCCTGTGTTAATCGCACCTGGGAAAGCTGATCTGCGAGTCAATGTTACTTTAGACGAAATTATACAATATTCCCCAAAAAATATCGATATCATCAATTTAGATACAAATTCTCTTGAAACAGTAGAAATAAAATGGTTTATAAAAAAGTTTGGCAATCAAATCCCCGGAATTCAAAACATAGTATCAGTAGTAAACGGTGATTTAATCAGAAAACCTACTTCTCTTTTTAATATTGACTTTGAAAAAGATGAACTTTTAGTTACATTTGAAGGTCTCTTGCAAAAAACTGATTTTGTAAAAAATATGAACAACATGCTCAAGCTTTTAGAGGATAAACTAGGTACTCCAGTGGATATTGAATTTGCTCATGACGGATCGAATTTCTATTTACTTCAGTGCCGTCCTCAAAGTTATTCTCAAAATATTCAACCTGCGCCTATCCCCAAAGATATCAAGGAGAATAAGATTGCTTTTTCAGCAAATCGTTACATCTCTAACGGATATATTCAGAATATCACTCATATAGTTTATGTTGATCCTGATGCATATAGCCTTTTATCTTCTATTTTAGAGTTAAAAAATATAGGATATGCTGTAGGAAAACTAAACAAAATTCTTCCTAAAAGGCAGTTTATATTAATGGGGCCTGGACGTTGGGGGAGCCGTGGTGATATAAAATTAGGTGTTAATGTCACTTATTCTGATATTAATAATTGTGCAGCTTTAATAGAAATAGCTAAAAAAAAAGGCAATTATGTACCGGAGCTTTCTTTTGGTACACATTTCTTCCAGGACCTAGTAGAAGCTTCAATACATTATCTTCCACTCTACCCTGATGAAAAAGGAATTGTTTTTAATGAAGTTTTTTTTACTAAAAGTGACAATATACTGTCAGAATTGCTACCAGAATTTGCAGATTTAGATAGTGTAATAAGAGTAATCGATGTAGCACACAGCGCCAATGGGTCATCTCTGCATATTTTAATGAATGCAGAACTAGATGAAGCTATCGGAATTTTTGAAGATCCAAAAAACAAAACAATCGAAACTTCAAAAAGAGAAATATCTCAACCCCGGTATTCAGACGATTATTGGATATGGCGTCTCAATATGGCCAACAGGATTGCTTCTCAACTGGATCCCAAGCGTTTTGGAGTAAAAGGCTTCTATGTGTTCGGTAGTACAAAAAATGCCACTGCAGGTCCTGGAAGCGATATTGATATTCTAATTCATTTTATCGGCACTGATACACAAAAAAAAGAACTGCTATTATGGTTAGATGGGTGGGGCCTTTCCTTAGCTGAAGTAAACTTTAAGCGCACAGGTTATAAATCCACCAACTTATTAGATATCCATTTAGTCACAAATCAGGATATAGAGAAAAAAAACAGCTATGCAATAAAAATCGGAGCTGTCACAGATGCTGCGAAACCATTAAAAATGGGGACTAGCATATCTAAATAAAATATTCTTCGCTCTTTCAGGTAGTTATAGTCACTTTAAATAAGCTCCCTAGTTGCATTCTCAGGAGCATTAGGGTCAAATCTGATTAAAGATAATTCCGGACCATCATGAGCAGCATTGAAAGCTACTGTTCTATTGAACTTATCTCGCCAAGAACCCGTGAGACGTGTTGACTCATGGATATGCCCGTGAAGCGTGATTAAAGGCTGTCGTTCTTCAATAAATCGCCGAATGGCAATACTTCCTATATGAACATCCAGAGGAACATGATCAATCATTTTTCCGTCCAGTGGAGCGCGGTCCAGTTTGGATTTATAGGGTGGCGAGTGAAAGAGAAAGATCGATTTTTCAAGATTATTATTCCCTGTAAGTTTGTCCAGATCTTCTGCAATGGTGGCAAATATCAATTCACTCTCCGGAACAGGGATAGATAGAACTCCCTCTTCAAGTGAAACACATCCGGGGCATATATAACGTGAGACATCATATCGTTCCCAGTCCTTTAAACGAAACGGTGTTGGAGGAACATATGAGTACCCATAAACAGTAAATTCTCCCAATTGGATATGTCTGTTGTGGCAGTACTCCCATATACCCATAGAGGCTACGTCCAACATAGCTGCTTCTTCAAACCGACCATCATCATTACCCAGGATCACAAATATCTTTGGAAAAGCATCCTCCAGGTTTGTTTTTACTTTTTTCAATCCTTTTACTAAGAAATCATTAATAAAATCTTTATGAGAAATATCAATAATGCTTGTCAATGCCTTTAAAGGGGAAGGGAGAATATCTCCACCAATAAAAACAGCATACGGATGTTCTATTGTAATGCGTTCAAATAATTTTTTATATCCTTCGATATTTCCATGAAGATCAGAAACGAAAAAACAATTCCAGCCTTTTTTTTCTGAAATTTTAAACTCCTATTTTCTATTAAAAAATAATAGCACCAACCTTTAACAAATTCAAATTTACCTTAATTAGCGCGTCAGCAATTTTTCTAAACTAAAATCAGGATTAATTGAATGAAGAACACCACTTTTATCTATTTTTAATGAATTAAATAAGGGTAAAAAATCTTTAAGGGTCTTTTGAACAGATGTTTGAATTGCATGGCAGGTTTCTGTTGCTTCGCTTATTGCATCTACTTTAATAGAGTTATTCATTTTAAAATCCTTAAATTTATCAAGAAAGCCCTCTTTCACCAACAAATAAACATATGACCTTGTATCCCTTGATCTGACCATTGAACATTTGGAAATTATACCCTTACTATTAAAAACAAGTGCTACAGATGTAGGTCCCCTATATCCTTCAAATAAG
>JAUWNT010000024.1 GCA_030612495.1 Candidatus Aminicenantota bacterium | reverse complement strand
ATGTTTTTCTGCTGACATAACAGGCCATGTTCTACTCCACACTCTTTACGAACAATGTGTTAAATATAATGTTCATTTTTATAGTGAGTTTCAAGTCTTTTCATTGCTAATAAAAGAGAATGTATCAAGAGGTGTTGTTGCCTGGGATATAAGAGAAGGTGGTCTTCATATTTTTCACTCGAAAACTGTTCTACTTGCTACAGGAGGTTATGCAAGGGCATTTAAAATAACTTCTAATGCTCATGCAAATACAGGTGACAGCCTCGCACTTATCTTAGAAAACGGGCTTCCACTTGAAGATATGGAGTTTGTTCAGTTTCATCCTACAGGACTTTATAAGCATGGAATACTTTTATCTGAAGCAGCCCGTGGTGAAGGTGCTTACATATTGAATTCTGATGGAGAACGCTTTATGAAAAAGTATGCTTCTGATAAAATGGAATTAGCACCGCGTGATGTGGTTTCCAGAGCAGAACAGATTGAGATCAATGAGGGTAGGGGAATTGATGGAAAAGACTATGTATACCTTGATATGAGACATTTGGGAGAAAAGAAAATTATGGAGAGGCTACCACAGGTCTGGGAACTTGCATTAAACTATTTAAAGGTTGATGGTATTAAAGAACCAGTTCCTATACAACCTACTGCACACTATTCAATGGGTGGAATTCCAGCCAATATAAATACAGAGGTTATAAGAGATGCAAAAGGCACAGTAGTTAAGGGTCTATATACTGCTGGAGAAGCATCCTGTCTTTCTCTTCATGGTGCAAATAGACTTGGAACTAATTCCCTACAAGACGCTTCAACCTTTGGAAGAATTGCTGGTAAAAATATATCTAAGTTTCTGGTAGAAAATGGGTATGAAGCTTTACCTTCAAATCCTTTAGATGTTGCCAAAGCAAAGATATCTTCTCTTATTGATGGTAATGGTGGAGAAAGACACTCAAAAATCAGGGAAGAGTTACAGGAAAACATGACAAAATACGTAGGAGTATTCAGGAATGAAAAAGATATGTTGAAATTGCTAAAAATAATAAAACAACTCCAGGAAAGATACAAGAATGTAACTATAGATGATAAAGGCTATGTATATAACCTTGATTTGTTCGAAGCATATGAAGTTGGAAATCTTCTAAGTTTTTCCGAAATAATTGTGGAAGGTGCAATAGTCAGAAAAGAATCAAGAGGAGCACACTATAGAACAGGTTTCCCAAAGAGGGATGATAAAAACTGGTTAAAACACACTTTAGCATGGAAAACCGAAGATGGTGTAAAACTGGATCATTCAAAAAAGCCAATCATTTTTATGGACAGATTTCCACCTCAAGAAAGAAAATATTAAGGAGATCAACAATGGCAAAAGAAAATATTATAGTAAAAATTTTAAGATACAATCCTGAAAAGGATAAAAAACCATTTTGGAAAAGGTATGATTTAAAAGTTGATGATGATTCAACTATTCTTGATATACTTAATGAAATCCATTGGAATATTGATGGCACTCTGGCATACAGGCGATCATGCAGAAGTTCCATATGTGGATCCTGTGCTATGAAAGTAAATGGACAGAATGTACTTGCATGCAAAACCCCAATGCATAAATTCAAAGGCAATAAATTAAAGATAGAGCCTCTTCCTGGATTTTCAATACTGAAAGATTTAGTTGTAGATATGGATGGTTTTTTCGAAAAAATGGAGAGAATTAAGCCATATCTTATTTTAGATAAACCAATACCTGATAAAGAATTTATTCAAAAGCCAGATGAATTTGAATCTATCAGGGAGTCTGCTACCTGTATCTTATGCGGAGCCTGTACATCAGCATGCCCAAGTTTGTGGGCTAATGAGGATTACCTTGGTCCTGCTGCACTTTTAAAAGCGTATAGATTTATATTTGATACCAGAGATGATGGAAAAGATGAAAGAATTGATATTGTAAATGATAAAAATGGAATCTGGAGATGTCATACAATATTTAACTGTATGGAAGCATGCCCCAAAGACATTAAAATAACCGAATATCTGTCAAGACTTAAAGCAAAAGTGCTTGAGAATTCGATTTAAGAAATGAAGATACACGAATATCAAGCTAAAGAATTATTTAAGGACTTCGCAATCCCAGTTCCTGAAGGTATGGTTGCCTATACAAAAGAAGATACAGTAGAGATTGCAGAAAAAATTGGTTATCCCTGTGTTATAAAAGCGCAAGTCCATGCAGGAGGGAGAGGAAAAGCTGGAGGCGTTAAGCTTGCAAGAAATAGAGATGAAGCTTTAGGGTTTGCTGAAGAAATTATTGGTATGCATATAAAAAACCTTCAAACAGGTGCTCAGGGCAAAAAGGTAAGAAAGGTCCTTGTAGAGAAAGGTGTGAATATTGTTAATGAATTATATCTTGCTATAATTATGGATAGAGAGAAAGCTATGCCTGTTGTTATTGCATCTTCCGAAGGTGGAATGGAGATAGAAAAGGTTGCGGAAGAGCATCCTGATCATATATTTAAGGAATATATCCATCCAATTACAGGATTGTCGAATTTTCATAGTATCATACTTTCTTTCAAGCTCGGTTTAAATAAAACGGAACAAAGGCTTTTTTCAGAACTTGTTTCGAATCTCTATAAACTGTTTATGGAGAAGGATGCTTCTATTGTTGAGATAAATCCTTTAGTAATAACAGATACAGAAGAATTAATTGCTCTTGATGCAAAGGTAAATTTTGATGACAATGCGCTTGTGAAGCATTCAGATATTATGGAATTAAGAGATACAGATGAAGAAGATCCTTTTGAGGTTGAAGCATCAAAATATAAACTAAATTATATTAAACTGGATGGAAATATTGGATGTATGGTAAATGGTGCTGGACTTGCAATGGCAACAATGGATATATTGAAGTATTACAAAGGGGATCCAGCAAATTTTTTAGATGTAGGTGGTGGAACTTCTGAAGAGAGAATAAAAGAAGCATTTAAGATCCTGATTGCTGATAAAAATGTAAAAGTTGTTTTTATTAATATTTTTGGAGGTATTGTAAGAACGGATATTGTAGCTATTGGTGTTGTAAATGCAGCAAAATCTATGAATATAAATATTCCTGTAGTTATACTTCTTAGAGGAACAAATGAAAAACAAGGAAGAAAAATAATAGAGGAAT
Source organism: Candidatus Aminicenantota bacterium (assembly GCA_030612495.1). Lineage (GTDB taxonomy): Bacteria > Acidobacteriota > Aminicenantia > UBA2199 > UBA2199 > JAUWNT01. The sequence continues at coordinate 16,662 of JAUWNT010000024.1, read as the reverse complement.
CCGGACTTAATTTTATTGCAGAAACTGATTTTAAAAAAGCAGCTTTAAAATCCGTAGAACTATCAAGAGGAGATAAAGATGTCAATTCTTGTAAATAAGGATTCAAGAATAATTGTGCAGGGCTTTACAGGAAGAGAGGGATCTTTTCATGCATCACAGATGATTGATTATGGTACAAATGTTGTTGGAGGAGTAACTCCTGGAAAAGGCGGGCAAACACATCTTAAAAAACCTGTTTTTAATACTGTTGAAGAAGCTGTTATAAACGAGGGAGCAAATGTTTCTATAATATTTGTTCCTGCTATTTTTGCAGCTGATGCAATACTGGAGTCAGCAAATGCGGGTGTTGAATTGATTATTTGCATTAGTGAAGGTATACCAATAAAGGATATGACAAAGGTAAAACACTATTTAAATACAACTAATTCAAGATTAATAGGTCCAAATTGTCCGGGTGTGATAACTCCTAATGAAGCAAAGGTCGGTATTATGCCAGCTCAAATTCATAAAAAAGGAAGAATTGGAATTATTTCCAGATCAGGGACTCTCACTTATGCTGCTGTTAATCAGATATCTAACCAGGGAATGGGTCAGTCAACAAGTGTTGGGATTGGTGGAGATCCAATAATCGGGTCTGATTTTATAGATATTTTAAAACTATTTGAAAAGGATGAAGAAACAGAAGCAGTTGTTATGATAGGAGAGATAGGTGGTTCTATGGAGGAGAAAGCAGCAGCTTATATAAAAAAATACTATAATAAACCAGTTGTTGCTTTTATTTCAGGACAGACTGCTCCTCCCGGAAGAAGGATGGGACATGCAGGTGCAATCATTACAGGTGGCAAAGGTTATGCAAAGGAAAAGATGAGAGTACTGAGAGATAATGGAATTCATGTGGTTGAGAATCCAGCTGAAATCGGATCAACATTGAAAGAGATTCTTAAAAAAAAGTTTTAGCTTTTTCCCAGAGTTCTTCCATTTTTTTTAGAGAAACCTGGTCAATTTTTTTTCCCTCTTTTTCAAGTTGCTCTTCAATAAATCCAAATCTTTTTTTAAATTTGGTGTTTGCTTTTTTTAAGGCAAATTCAGGATTTATTTTTAATAGTCTTGATACATTTGAAACTGCAAATAAAATATCTCCAATTTCTTCTTCAGCTTTATTATCTTTTCCTTTTAAAAGCTCCTCTTTTAATTCCCCTATCTCCTCTTCAACTTTATCAATAGCTTTTGTTGCGTTATTCCAATCAAAACCTACGCTTGAAGCCTGCTCTGAAATTCTTTTTGAAACAGAAAGAGAAGGCATTTGTGAAGAGTAATCTGATATAACACTTCTTCTCTTTTTTTCTTTTCTTTTTGTTTTTTCCCATATAGATCTAACCTCATCAGGAGATTTGGCTTTTATATTACCAAATACATGTGGGTGTCTTTTTATTAGTTTATTATTTATCCTATTCAAAACATCTTTTATTGTAAAATTCTTTTTTTCCTTGTTTATCTGGCATATAAAAACAATCTGGAGTAATAAATCCCCAAGCTCTTCTATTTTATTTTCTGTTGAACCATTTTCAATAGCTTCTATCAACTCATAACTTTCTTCAATTATGTATTCTTTTAAATTAGATTCTGTTTGTTCTAGGTCCCATGGACATCCGTGATTTGGATTTCTAAGCTTTTTTAATAATTTTAATAATTTATTAAATTTTCTCATATTGTTTTTTTTATTAATAAATGGTATAAATATAATGATAATACTAAGTGTTAGAAATAGCAAGATGAAAAAGGAAATGAAATTTATAAAGGTTGAAATAGAATGAAAAGAGATATTAAATCAATCGTGTTATTATTAGCAACTCAATGTATGATAAATCTGGGAGAAATTGAGGATCCGATCACAAAGGGAAAAGATGTAAAATTAGAAAAAGCTGGAATTTTTATAGATTTATTGGAAGAATTAAAACTTAAAACAGAGGGTAATTTAACAGAGGAACAAAAAGAATTCATGATGGAAATTGTGGACAATTTAAAAAATATTTACAAAAAAAAGAATAAAATAGGATATTAAATGAAAAAATGGTTTTTGTTTTTTTCAATAGTGTTTTGTTTTGTTTCAATGGTATTTTCTCAAGATAATACATGGGGAAATTTAAAAAAAATTCACCTGTATGATTCTATAGAAAAATACGATAAGGTCTTAGAAAATCTGCAATTAATTAATTTTAGTGGCTTAAATAAAAAAGAGGCTGAAAAAATTGCATTTGAATTAATAAATTTTGGTGATTATTATTTTTCAAAAGGTAAAAATAAATTATCAGAAAGCTTTTATAAAAAAGTTTTAGAGATATCACCTGGATTTTGGTATATTTATAACAGGTTGGGGAAAATAAGTAAAAAGAGCGGTTATGTAGTTTCTAATTTAGAATATGGTTTTAAACAATTTTTAATGATTTTAAGGGATTTTGATTCATTATTTTTAATTCTTAATACTTTATTCAATATACTATCCTTTTCGTGTATTTTTGTTTTTTTTATTTTTTCACTTATTTTATTTGCTAAGTATTTCAAGCTGGCTGGAAATGACCTGTTTATTAATAAACAAGGCATTATTTCAATAAAAAGAGTATTTTTTATTTTTATCATATTATTCTGGCCTATTTTTATTTCTTCAGGTTGGATGGTTTATCCATTTCTAATTATCGGATTTCTTTGGGTTTATCTGGATATACATGAAAGAAAAACCACTTTATATATTTTTGTTTTTATTTTTATTACATTTTTTTTATTTAGCTTTAATCAAGTACTTGAGAATAATTTCAGACAAAAAAGTTTCGATGTTGTAAGGAATGTATATAAAGGTGGTTTATTTGGCAAAAAAGCATATGATAAATTTGATAATGAATTAAAAGCTATTCAAGCATTTTCTTATTATAAAAACGGTCAATACAGGGTAGCTCTGAGTATTTTAAATTCAACTGGAGAGAGTTATAAAAGTAATTTTAAATATAATTTATTAGGGAATGTTTATTTTAAGTTAGGAAGAATATCTGAAAGTTTTGAATCTTACAGAAAATCTCTTATTATAGATCGTGACAATAAAACTGTTATTAATAATTTTACATTAGCACTCCTAAATAGTAATGAATCAAATAAGATTAAAACCTTTAACTCTTACGCAAAACTATATCCTAAAATAAATGAATTGAAAATGGAAGAATTATATCTGAAGGATATAAAATTAAGTCAAAAAATTCTCTGGAGAAGATTATTCAATAATTCAAAGAAAAGTTTCAATCCGATTAGTTTTATAAAAAGTATATTTATTGAATTTGTAAAATTACCTTTATTATATTATATTATTATATTTGCTATTTATATCTCATTTATTAAAAAAATATTTGTATCTATGGGGAAAAGCACCTATTGTATTAAATGTTCAAAAATTATTGATAATAACATCCCTTATAGATCATCAAAGATGTGTGATGAATGTCATCAACTTTTTTTAATAAAAGATATTGTATTTTTGGAAGCAAAAATCATAAAAGAAAAAGAATTAAATAAAATATATAGAAAAAGGTATTTATTCAAGCTATTTTTGTCAGTTATTATCCCTGGATTGAGTCTGAATTACAAGGAAAAGAATAAGATATTCTTTATATTCGGTGTGGGTTTCTATTTTTTGCTTGGATTTTATGTTTTTAACAGAATTATCTTTGAAAAAGTATACTTAACTTCACCCATATTTGTACATTTTGTAGGGTTTATTGCATTAATCTTCTATTTATTTCTAAATTTGTTTTCTTTAAAGGAGGATTAAGGTGGCATTTAAAGGGACTCTAAAAGATTTTAAAGTGCCTGATATTTTACAAATTATTTCTTTACAAAAAAAGACTGGAATACTTACATTTACAAGCTCTGACGGATTTATTACATTAGTATTTGATAAGGGTTCAATTGTCGGAGTAGATGCATTTCCAAAAAAATTAGAAATGAGAGTTGGAACAGTTCTTGAAAAACAAAATTTGATAAGCAAAGATATGGTTTATAGAGCTCTGTCAATACAGAAAAGAACAAATCAAAAAATTGGAGAGATCTTATTAAGTATGGGATTAATTAGTAATGATTCTGTTAAAGAAGCCTTAAGAACTCAAGCTACAGAAATCGTATTATCTCTTTTTAAATGGAAAAAAGGTGAGTATAGTTTTAAATCAATGTATAATATTGATACTTCTATAAAAAGTGTTATTCCTCCTCTTTCAACACACAGCTTAATCATGCAGGGCGTTCAGATGCTTGATGAATGGCCTATGATCCATGAACTGATTCCAAATGAAAACATAGTTTTTGAGCCCCTTCCAGTAGATGATAAAACTATTGAAATTGTTGAAGAATATGAGGATGAAGAAACTAAAGATGATAAAATTTATATAAACAAAGCTGAAACAGACCTATTAAAATATATTAATGGAGAAAATAGTGTAAATGATCTATTTAAACTTGGCATACTTACGACTTACAAAGTGTACAAAAGCCTTTATAATTTAATTAATAAGTCACTCATTAAAGCAAAAGAAGAAGTGAGTTCCACAAAAATAAATGAAGAAGAAGTTTATAATGAGTTTAAATTAGTTTCTGAAAAAAGAATTGTTGCATTAAATAATTTACTATTAATTTTACTTATATTAATTTTTTTTATTACTTTTTTTAATCCTCTAAAGCCTATAAACAAAAAAAATATGATCCTTGAACAGGACTTAATCAATAAGTATGTATCAATTGAAAATAAAACAAATGATTAAAAATTTAAAAAAAGAATCAGTTATTGCTGTTGGAAATTTTGATGGGTTTCATTTAGGCCATAAGAAGATTGTTGAAATGTTGGATTTTATTTCTAAAGAAAAGGGTTTTTGCTCCACAATTTTAACCTTTATTCCCAACCCCAAGTCCTTTTTAAACAAAAAAACAGGACTGATTAGCACAGATGAACAAAAAGAGAGAATATTAAAGAGTTTAAAGGTCGATAGGGTTTTGTTTATCGATTTTAAGGAAATATATAAACTTTCCGGTGAAGATTTTGTAGAGAATTATTTAATTAAAAAATTCAATATGAAATATATTGTTGTTGGAGAAAATTTTAGGTTTGGAAAAAATAGGGAGTGTAATGTAAACTCTTTAAAAGAATTATCTTTAAAATTTGGATACGGTATTAAAATACTCGAACATGAGATTATAGATGGGATAAAAATATCAAGCTCAGTTATTAGGGAAAAACTTTTTAAAGGGGAAATTGAAGATGCTAATAAAATGCTTGGAAAAGAGTACTATATCGATGGTACTGTAATAAAAGGTAAAAGAATTGGAAGGGAATTGGGTTTTCCGACCATAAACATAAAACCAGGGAATTCAATATTACCTGAAGGCGTTTTTAAGACTCGAGTAAAAATTGACAATAGTATTTATAATTCAATAACAAACATCGGGTTTCGCCCAACATTTTATGGAGAGGAGAAAATAGTTGAATCTCATATTTTGGGGTTCAATAAAATAATATATAATAAAAGAGTTAGAATCTTTTTTGAGAGGAAAATCAGAAATGAACATAAGTTTGATTCAGAAGAGAGCTTAGCTAAACAAATAGAAAAAGATATAAAGAATTTAAAAGTTGACAAACATAGAGTTTTTTGATAAAGATAGATTTATTTTAAATCAGGAGTGATTGAGTGGAAAAAGATAGCAAAGTTAAGTCAAAAGAGTTGAAACCTAAAATGGAGGCTAAAAAGAATAGACCAAATACTAAAATGACATCTGAAAAAAAAGAACAGGATCTTTTTGTCGAATTTACTATAAAAGTGCCGAATAAAGAAACCATTAATACTATTAATGAAATTGTTGGGCAATATTCCTCTAATGTAAAATTACCAGGTTTCAGAAAGGGAAATGTACCTGTTGATATGATTAAAAGTCATTATAAAAAAGTTATTACTGATGAGGCTATAGAAAAATTAATTAAAAATTATGTTTTAAAAAAAATTCAAGATGAAAAAATGCAGATTGCATCTCAGCCAATAATTAGAAATATAGATTATAAAGAAGGTAAAGATCTTAAAGCTGATGTGTTGGTTGAACTTCTTCCTGAAATAAAATTACCGGATTTTGAGAAAATGGTTGTTGAAATATCAAAAAAAGATTTAAAAATAGATAATTATAATGAAGAAAAGCAGATAGATGCAGTACTTGAAGCAAATAAAAAACAAGTTCCTTTAAAAGATAAAGCAATAAGAGACAATGATATTGTTTTATTGAAGTATCAGTCAAAGATTCTTCAAACAAAAAAGATGTCTCCAAGAAAAAGTAAGCACTTTAATGTTAATAAAGAGGAAAAATATGAAATAATAGATTTATACAATGAGATTATTGGGAAAAATCTAAATGATGAAATTATATTTAAAAGAAAATATCCAAAAGATTATATAAAGAAAGGCTGGGCTGGAAGAGAGATAGAACATTATATGGAAATTGAGGGCATATATGAGTTTAAGAAGCCCTCATTAGATAAGGAATTTTTAGATTCAATTGGTGTAAAAGATAAAGAAACTTTTAAGAAACAATTAAAAGATGAGTATGAAAAACATACAAAGCATCAAAGAGAAAAAAAGATAATAGATAAAATTATAAAAAAATTATATGAAGTTATTGATTTCCCAATTCCCAAAACTTTAATTGAACGAGAATTATTGAATATGAAGCCAACTATTGAGCAGGCATCGCAAATTGAAGATGAGAAAAAGAAAAAAGAGTATATAGAATTGATAAAAAAGAGTGTGGAAGAATCTATTAAATCTTCATTAATCTTTAGTTCTATAATAAAAGAATTTAAATTCGAAATTAATAATGACGAGGTTGAAAAAGAGTATAAGATAATTGCTGAAAAGAACAAATTACCTTTATCTGAAGTACGAAGGTATTATATTGGATCTAAAAAAGTCAATGAATTGAAGGACTCCTTATTAGATATTAAAATAGTAAATTTTTTAAAAGAAAAAGTAAAGATAAAAGAGGTTTAAAATGGCTTTAATACCAATTGTTGTAGAACAGAGTGGAAATGTTGAAAGATCTTATGACATCTATTCAAGGTTATTAAAAGATGGGATCATATTCCTTGGTTCTACTATTGATGATAACACTGCAAATGTTGTAGTTGCACAGTTGTTATTTCTTGAAGCAGAGGATCCTGAGAAGGATATTTCTCTTTACATAAATTCACCCGGTGGAATAATAAGTTCCGGAATGGCAGTTTATGATACAATGCAGTTTGTAAAGAATGACATTGTAACAATTTGTATTGGCCAGGCTGCTTCAATGGCAGCAATTCTTCTTGCTGCTGGTGCAAAAAATAAGAGATTTGCACTTCCTAACTCAAGGATTGTTATACATCAACCTTTAGGAGGTTATGAAGGTCAGGCAACAGATATATTAATACATGCTGAAGAAATAAAAAGGATAAAGCAGAGTACAATAGATATATTATCTCTTCATACTGGTAAAAAAAAGAGAGAAGTAGAAGCTGATATTGAAAGAGATTATATTATGAATGCTGTTGAAGCTAAGGATTATGGTATAATAGATAATGTAATAAGCTCGAGGATAGAACAGAAGGTGTTAGATAAGATTAAAAAATAAGAGAAGGGGAAAAATTGAATAAAGAATCAAAGTGTAGTTTTTGTGGGATTCCTCAATCAAAAGCCTTTAAATTGATCGCAGGACCGAATGTTTTTATTTGTAATGAATGTATTAAAACTGCATACAACCTTGTTTATAATACTATGGAATATTCCAGTTTGAAAAGTAAAAAAGCTCAAAAAATTTTATATCCAGAACAAATTAAAAAAAAACTCGATCAATATGTAATTTCACAAGATTTAGCAAAGAAAAAGCTCTCCGTTGCAGTTTATAATCATTATAAGAGGGTTGATAATTACAGAGCTGTATCAAATATTGAGATAAAAAAAAGTAATGTTTTACTGATTGGTCCTACAGGTACAGGTAAAACACTGCTTGCTGAAACATTATCAAAAATATTGGATGTACCCTTTGCTATTGCTGATGCAACAACTCTAACTGAAGCAGGATACGTGGGAGAGGATGTAGAGAATATTTTGTTAAAGTTATATCAGGCGTCAGGAGAGAATAAGGAATTAACTGAACGTGGGATTATATATATCGATGAAATTGATAAAATATCAAGAAAAAGTGAAAACCCTTCAATCACAAGAGACGTGTCAGGAGAGGGTGTCCAACAAGCTTTATTAAAGATAGTTGAAGGCACTGTTGCAAATGTACCTCCTTTGGGAGGGCGTAAACATCCACATCAGGAATTTCTAAAAATTGATACAAAGAATATTCTTTTTGTTTCAGGAGGAACTTTTGTTGGGCTTGATAAATTAATAAAAAAGAGATTGAAAAAAAATGTGATTGGTTTTAATTCTCAAAATAGATCAGACCAAACAAATAACACTAATATTTTCAAATATGCTCAAACAGAAGATTTGATTAAATACGGATTAATTCCGGAACTTGTTGGCAGATTTCCCATAGTTGGTGTTTTAAATGAATTAGATAAAGACCACTTGTATAGAATATTGACTGAACCAAAAAATGCAATAACAAAGCAATTTAAAACTTTATTTGAATTAGATGGAATAAAGATTGAGTTTTCAGAAGATGTGTTAATGAAAATAACTGAAGAAGCATCAAATAGGGGAGTTGGCGCAAGAGGATTGAGAGCTATTTTTGAAGAAATTATGCTTGATCTGATGTTTGAAACACCATCAAAAAAGGAAAAGATTGATAAAATAACAGTTGATTTTAATTTTTTGAAAAATAAAAAATGGATAGCGTAAAAAATAAAAAGTTAACTCTTCCTTTAATACCTTTGAGGGAACTGGTAACATTCCCCTCTACGATTATTCCAATACTCGTTGGAAGAGAAAAATCAATAAATTCTCTTAAAAATTCAGTTGAAAAATATAATAAATTAATATTTTTGTCAGTTCAAAAGAATCAATTAAGTGAAAATCCGGATTCAACAGAGATATATAGCGTGGGTGTTATTGCAAAGATTGAAAAGTCTTCTGAACAAAACAATGGAAGTTTTAGAGTAATAATACAGGGCTTAAAAAGGGGTAAGGTAATAAAATTTATTAGAGAGGATGAGTATTTTCTTGTTGAAGTTTCAGTACTTGAAGAGAGGTTTGAAACCGAGAAAAATCTATTTGCATTGTCTAAAGATCTTATTACAATTTTTGAGGAGTATATAAGTTTAAAAAGAATAAAACTTCGTAGTATTGTGGCTAAGCTGGAAACAAATCAGGTTTCTGAAATAACAGATATTATTATTTCTATTCTAAATATTGCAATAAAAGTAAAGCAGTCATTATTGGAAGAGTTAGATGTATATAAACGTGGATTAAGAGTTTACAATATATTAAAAAAAGAAGTGTTTAGATTAAGATCAATTGGAGAATCTAAAACAAGAAAAGCTAAAAATGACATCCAGGATAATGATATTGGAAATTATAGAAAAAAAATAGACACATCAAAATTTCCGGAACGTGTAAAAATCAGGGCAAACGAAGAGCTTGAAAGGTTATCAATGATGGCCCCATATTCTGCTGAAAGCACGGTTTCAAGATATTATCTTGATTGGCTACTTGCAATCCCATGGAATAAATTTAAAAAAGAGAATGAAGATATAAAAAAGGCTTCAATAATATTAGATGAAGATCATTATGGGCTTAACAAGGTTAAAGATAGGATTCTTGATTATCTTGCAGTAAGGCAACTTGTAAAAGATTTAGGAGGTGAAATTCTCTGCTTGGTTGGACCACCCGGAGTTGGAAAGAGTTCTTTGTCAAAATCAATTGCAAGGGCACTCAATAAAGCATTTGTAAGGACATCTCTGGGAGGTGTAAAGGATGAGGCAGAGATAAGGGGTCACAGAAGGACTTACATTGGCTCTTACCCTGGTCAGATCATAAAGGGATTGAAAAAAGCCAAATATATGAACCCTGTTTTTTTGTTGGATGAAATAGATAAATTAAGTTCAGATTTCAGGGGAGATCCTGCTTCAGCATTAATTGAAGTACTTGACCCTGAAGAGAATTTTGAGTTCATTGACCATTATATTGATATTGAAATAGATCTATCTCGGGTTTTTTTCATAACAACTGCTAATACTATTGAACCTATTCCTCCAGCTTTAAAAGATAGAATGGAAATAATAGAAATGTCAGGTTATAGTGAGAGAGAGAAACTTCAAATAGCAAAGAGGTTTTTGATAAAAAAGCAGGCAAAGAAAAACGGGTTAAATCCAGATAATATTATTATTGAAGATGATTTGATTTTAAAAATAATCAATGGTTATACAAGAGAATCAGGTGTAAGGAATTTAGAAAGACAAATTGCAATTATAATGAGAAAAATTGCACGTAATCTAGTAGAAAATGAAGTATCTGAAAAAGACAAAAAGAAATTTGAGCTTGATGAAGCTCAATTGAGAAAATATCTGGGAATAACAAAATTCAATATGCTCAAAATATCGAATAAAAATGAGGTTGGAGTTGCGACTGGTCTTGCATGGACTGCAGTTGGTGGAGATATTATTATAATTGAATCAGGATTTTTAAAAGGTAAGGGAGAGCTCATATTAACAGGCAGACTGGGCGAAATAATGAGAGAGTCTTCTTCAACCGCATTTAGTTATGCAAAGTTAAAACTATCTGATTTAGATTTAGATATAGATGAAATTGAGAAATATAACATACATCTAAATATCCCTGAAGGTGCTGTACCAAAAGAGGGACCTTCAGCTGGTGTTACTCTTGCAGTTTCAATAATTTCACTTTTAACAGGTATTCCTGTTAAATCAAATTACGCAATGACAGGAGAAATTACTCTGAGAGGGAAAATACTTCCTGTTGGAGGTATTAAAGAAAAGATCATAGCTGCTCATAGGTATGGAATAAAAAATCTATTAATTCCTCTTGAAAACAAAAAAGATTATGAAGAGGATATTCCTGAAGATATTAGAAAAAATATAAGAATCTTTTTTATTGATAATATGAATGAGTTATTGGATATTGTTTTGGAGAAACCAATAAAAATAAAAAATATAAATAGTAGGGCGATAAAACCCTTTTTGAATTCAAAAATACAATAGAACTTTAATTTAAAGTAACTAAAACTGAATGTTATGAAAATTAAGAATGTTGAGTTAGCTAAAACATCTTTTTTTAAAAAAGAAGTAATTAATGATAAACTCCCCAAAATTGTATTTATTGGAAGATCTAATGTTGGAAAATCTTCATTAATAAATAAAATTTTAAGTAGAAAAAAATTGGCAAGGATAAGCTCAAAACCGGGTAAAACAGTAAGTATAAATTATTATTTTATAAATGAAGAATTTTATTTTGTAGATTTCCCGGGATATGGATTTGCAAAAATATCAAAAAAAGAGAGTGATAGAGTGAAATTGTTGATTACAGATTTTTTTGAGAAAACAGAGAATATTAAATTAATAGTGATCTTAATTGATTCAAGAAGGGGATTTATGAATTCTGACCTTGATACATTATTAAAAATCACAGAAAAAAATTTTAAGATCTTGACAACCCTGACAAAGTGTGATAAAGTCAAAAATTCTTTTTTAAAAAATCAAATAAGCAGCTTTCAAGAGAGGTTTGGTTTAAGTGTAATTCCTTTTACGATAAAATCTGATGAAGGTAAAAACAAGTTGCTTAAATATATAGATAAAGCATTAAAGGAGTAGAAAATAATGTATTCACTAAGAGATTTACAAGAAATGAAGATTAATGAATTAAAAGAAGCTGTTAAAGAGTATGACATTAAAGATGTTGATGTAAGTGATAAAAATTCACTTTACTTTAGCATATTAAATGCACAGGCTAGTGCTAATGGTAAGTTATTTGCTGAGGGAGTAATTGAAATTCATAATGATGGTTATGGTTTTTTAAGATTTGAGGAATATTCTTATCTGTCGAGTTCAGAGGATATATATGTTTCTCCATCTCAGGTGAATAAATTTGATTTAAGAACAGGTGATACTATCTCAGGTTCTGTAAGGCCTCCTAAAGGCGGAGAAAAATATTTTGCCTTGTTAAGTGTAGAAGCAGTTAATTCAGAAGATCCTGAACATGTTTTGAAAATCAGAAAAAACAAAAAATTTGAAAAATTAACCCCACTTTATCCAGAAGAGAAAATAAATTTAGAAACCTGTTCTGATAATATCTCAGGTAGAGTTATGAATTTATTAACTCCAATTGGTAAGGGTCAGAGAGGCTTAATAGTTGCTGCTCCAAGAACAGGGAAAACAATGATATTACAGAGTATAGCAAAATCCATTGAAATTAATCATCCTGAAATAACATTAATAGTTTTGTTAATAGATGAAAGACCTGAAGAAGTCACTGATATGAGTAGAAATGTAAATGGGGAAGTAATATCTTCAACTTTTGATGAAGTACCCATAAGACATACAAAGGTTGCTGATATTGTTCTGGAAAAGGCAAAAAGATTGGTTGAAATGGGTAAAGATGTTGTTATTCTGCTTGATTCTATAACACGTCTTGCCAGAGCACATAATGCTATAATACCTTCTTCTGGAAAGGTACTTTCCGGGGGAATTGATGCAAATGCATTGAATAAGCCAAAAAAGTTCTTTGGAGCTGCAAGAAACATTGAAGAAGGCGGAAGTTTGACAATACTTGCAACAGCTCTTGTTGAAACTGGAAGTAGAATGGATGATGTTATTTTTGAAGAGTTTAAAGGTACAGGTAATATGGAGATTAACCTTGATAGAAAACTTGTTGACAAACGTGTATTTCCTTCAATTGATATTCATCGCTCTGGAACAAGAAAAGAGGAATTACTTATTGAAAAAGATGAATTGAATAAGATCTGGATATTAAGAAAGGTTTTATCTCAGATGACTGAAGTGGAGGCAATGGAATTACTGATAGAAAAGTTATCAAAAACAAAAGCAAATGCAGATTTTATGAAAATGATGTCTCAGGGAATGTAAAAAGGGAATTAAAGAGAAGGAGGCTGTATGATCAAGGATTTTGAGGAGTTATTAAAGAAAGCAAAAGAGAAAAAAGGAGTTGTTGTGGGGGTTCCTGCACCTGAGGATGTGATTTCAATAAATACTATAATCAAATCTAAAAAAGAGAATATTGCTGACTTTATTTTGTGTGGAAATAGAGATAAAATCATTAAGCTTATAAAATCAAATGGAGGAGATGAAAAGGACTTTGAAATAATAAATTCTTTTTCTCAAGAAGATTCTGCATCCAAAATTGTTAAACTTGCAAGAGAAAAAAGGGTACAGGTTATATTAAAGGGTTTTCTTTCAACATCAAAATTATTAAAGCCTACTTTAGATAAAGAAAAAGGATTAAGAACAGGAAATCTATTTTCAGATATTCTTTTTGTTGAGAATCCTGGAGATAATTATGATGGGCTTCTCGCTATGACTGATGGAGGTGTAAATATATTACCTGATCTTATTCAAAAGAAGCAAATAATAGAAAATGCAGTGAAGGCATTTCATAAGCTTGGATATGAAAGACCTAAAGTTGGCATTTTAACTGCTAAAGAGACTGTTAGTGAGAAAATGCCTGCAACTATTGATGCAAGAGAGTTGTATGAAATGAATAAAAGGGGAGAAATTAAGGGTTGTGATGTATATGGACCTATTGCTCTTGATATGGCAGTATCTCCGGAAGCTGCAGAGCATAAAGGTGTAACAAATTCAGTTGCAGGACATGTTCAAATTATGGTTGTTCCAAATATTGAAGCTGGAAATATTTTTGGAAAATCTTTTACATATTATCTGAAAATACCAGTTGGTCATATTGTTATGGGAGCTAAAATTCCAATATTAATACCATCTAGAAATGAAAGTGATATTGATAAATTAAATTCAGTTGCATTGGGAGTGATAATTGCTGAAAACTAAAATTTTATTTATGTTTTTTTTTTTAGCTTTTTTAGTTTAAGCTTTACTCAGGACAATTCTGTTTTATCTAAAGTCAGACAAACAATAAATAACGCAAAACCATTTAAAGTAGATTTTATTCAACAGGTTTATATAGATAATGAGCTTGAAATTGAAGAGAAGGGTGAAATTCTATTTAAAAATGTTTCTAAAATAAGATGGACTTATACAAGCCCGGACTATAAGGTTTGTATAATAAATGAAGATGAATACCAATTTTATGATAGAGAAGATAATCAAGTAATCATAAATAAGATCAATGAAGAGAATAAAAAATGGATATGGCAGCTTTTATTCTCTGATGAAATCTCAGGTTTTATAAAATGTGATGAGAAAAAAAGAAAAATTTATATAAAAAAAGCATCAGAAGATCTTGATTTTGAAATTTCAATTGGAAAGAATTGGTTACCTGTAAAAGTAATACAGAAAGACCAGACAGGAGCAAAGTATATATATGTTTTTAAAAAATATAGGAAAAGAGCCAAAGTAAATAAAAAAGATTTTTTGTTAAAATTGCCTGAAGATGTTGATATAATAAATATGCAATGAAAACTTTTTCCTCAAAAAACCGTAAAATAGTTCTGGATGATGATAAGATATTAATAGAGAAGATACTGAAAGGTAAAGAATCATCATTTGAGGAAATTATGAGAAAGTATAACAAAAGGATTTTTAACTTTACCATGAGAATGGTTAGAGATGAACAGGTCGCAATTGAACTAACACAGGACTTTTTCATAAAAATATTTACAAAGCTTCATAAATATAATTTTGAATATAAATTTTCAACATGGGCATATAGAATATGTTACAACCTTGTTATTGATTACATAAGAAAAAATCAGACGTATGTGGACTCTCTTGATGATGACAGAGCATATAAAAAGTATGCATATGCGAATAAGCATTCAATAAAAGAAGATGGGGCTGATGTTCTTGAAAGGGAAGAGGTAAAATCATATTTGTGGAAAACAGTAAATTTATTACCTATAAAATATAAAGAGTTAATTTTATTAAGATATATTCAAGAACTAAAGTATGATGAAATATCAGAAGTTACCAGTTTGCCAATTGGAACTGTAAAAAATAGAATTTTTAAAGCAAAAGATCTATTAAGAAAGGAGATTGAAAAAGATGGAATGCTTGAAAAATAAAACGATTCAGGAATATATAGATAAGAGTCTCAATAGATATGAGCAATCAATTATAAGAGATCACTTGATAGTATGTGAAAAATGCAGGGCAAAGTATGAACAATTTAAAAAAATGGAAAAATTATTAATTAACCCTGTTTATAAAGAACCTCCTGCTAAAATTGAAAAATTTGTTATGAATAGATTGTTCTCTAAAATTCCAACATATTCTTCTATATTTGTACTTATTTCATTAAGTTTTATATCACTTGTTTCATGGGTATATATTTATTTTGATTTTGATAATAATAGTATTATTCAGGCATTCAAATTAACATCAAATTCAACTTTCAATTGGATAACTTCAATAATCACAGCTATTTCAAATATTTTTTCATCAGTTTATGCGATTTTTAAGGTCTTGAATAAGTTGTTTATGATAATATTTAATGTGAATATTGGAACTCAATTATTTGGTTTAATAATATTATCTATATTCATAAGTGTTTTTTATTTTGTGTCAAGGATAGTTTATAAGAAATTAAAGGAGCACAACTGATGAAAAAGAGTTTTATATTTTTAATTTCTCTTTTTATAATCTCAATAAGTTTTGTATATAGTTCTGGTTTTAAGGTTAAAAAAAATCTGATTCTTCAAAAGAATGAAACCTTTAATGATAATATTATTTCTATAGGCGGGAATATTGATATAAAAGGAAAAGTTAATAAGTCTATAATTATAATTGGAGGAAAATTAAAACTTTATGGCCAGGTTGAAGAGGATTTGATATGTATTTCATCTAATGTAAAAATATATAAGAATGCCTTTATAAAAGGTGATTTGATTGTAATCGGGGGAAAATTAGAAAAAGGTCCTGGAATTAAAATTCAGGGTGAATATTCTTACTTTAAATTTGAATTAAAAAAGATTGAGACAACTCTTCTTCCAATAATTTCAGATTCTCGGTCAATGACTTTCTTTAAAGCTGCTAAAATTATCTTATGGCTTATTCTGGCTCTTATTATCTTTGCAATAATCCCTAAAAAGGTAAATAATGCTGAAGAGATATTTGAAAAAAATATGTTAAGAATAGGAATAACAGGGATTTTATCAGTACTCGCATTTATATTATTGTTTTTAGTATTCATAATATTGAGTTTTGTGATCATTGGTATCCCTCTTCTTTTTATCCTTATAATCTTTTATTTTGTTTTAATAATGTTTGGAAGAACTGTTTTGTTCTATTTTATAGGAATAAAAATTACAAAAACCGTAAATCTAAAAAATATTACCCCTGCATTTCATATTTTTATGGGTGTTGCTTTTTATCTGATGCTCAAATTCTTACCGATTTTTGGGCCCTTAATTTTAATAATATTCAATATGTTTGAAATCGGAATAGGTATGAGCTTTTTATTCAGAAAAAAAATAGCTTTGAAATAAAAACAGTATCAATAG